>JBGTHI010000141.1:0-1726 GCA_041746295.1 Myxococcaceae bacterium | reverse complement strand
GGCAACTTCGGCTCGTACGAAGGAGCTAACCCACGCAGAACCGGGGGGCCAGCCCAGTCATACTTTCTAAGTAGACCTGAATCGTTATTCGCTCTGGAGCCTTTCATTGCGTCTGGTAGTGCTCGTTCTGCTGCTCTACGGTTGCGTGCCGCGTGCCGCTCAGCGGCCACCGCTGATGGATAGGGCAGCGGTCGCTGTCGAGCGCGACACGTACCAGGTCCGGCGCATCGACGAGCGGGTCACGCTCCGGATCGTGTCGACGTTCACGAACCGAACGGCCGATACGGTCGTGCTGCACCCGTGTCGGCCAAGCGGTACTGTTGCAGTAGTCCTCGAGAAATGGGTCGGCGGAGAGTGGAGAAGTGCGCTCGGTCAGGCGTGCACAGATGTGCTCATCTGGAATGCACCACGCCTCGCCCTTGGAGAGAGCCGGACCGACACTGTCTCGCTGTTCGGATCACTCCGGCCGAACGAGGTGCCCAGCTTCGAGCTTGAATCTGTGCCCGGGTATTATCGCGCGGTCTACTGGATGGCACATGGGCCGTGGCGAGCCGACAAGTCGCTTGGCGAGCTTCTCCCGAAGTCGCGACGCGTATCGAATCCGTTCCGCCTCGTCGAGTGACGATAGCGATCAGTTCCGGATACCTAAACGTGACGCTGCGGCTGAAGGGCCGCGCCCCGGCTCTGCTTCCTCGCACAATCGCCAGCATCGCACGCGCTCCATTCGGTGGTCCGCAGCTGAGCTGAGCGTTAGGCTTCGACGAGCACCGTGGCGTGCGGACAGCTGGCTTGCGTCCTGTATATGCCCGTCATATACTTCCCGGCATGGCTGACCTCCATGCCCGCCTCGCGCAGGCGACTGGCTTCGAGTGGGACGCCGGGAACGCGACAAAGAACTGGGCCAGACACGAGGTGAGTCAAGCCGAGTGCGAGCAGGTGTTCTTCAACGCGCCCCTCGTGCTCGCCGCCGATCCGGCGCACTCAGAGCTCGAGGACCGGTACTTCGCGCTGGGGCAGACTGACGGGGAGCGACTGCTCCTGGTCGTGTTCACACTTCGCGGGTTGCTGGTCCGCGTCATCTCTGCCCGGCCGATGAGCCGCGGCGAGCGGGAGGTCCATCGCGATGCCCAAGCCCAGGAAGACGCTGAGTGAGTCGCCGGTCCGGCGGCGCTTCTCGAGCGAGGACGACGAGCGCGCGTACTGGCAGGAGACGGATACGGTCGGCATGGTCGACTGGTCCCGGGCCGAGCGCGTGCGGCTCCCGAACCTCAAGCCGTCGACGGCGACCATCTCGCTGCGCCTACCTGAAGGGATGCTGGAGGAGCTCAAGGTCCTCGCCAATCAGCGGGACGTGCCATACCAGAGTCTGCTGAAGATGTTCCTGGCCGAGCGGCTGGCCGCGGAGCGGGACCGCAAGCGACGGGCGAGCTGAAGCCTGACGACGCGTTACAGCAGACGAGCGAGCCATGGAACGCGTATCCCCGCTGCTGTCGTGCTCGCGAACCTGTCAGCTTTCCGCACGCCCGACGAGCTCCGACACAGCCACCGCGGACTCGGACCCGAGTCAATCGGCGCAGCGCTCTAGTATGCCGCGGAGCTGGCGGCGGAACGCGTGGTGACGCTTCCGCCCGCGCCGCACCGCGCTGCATAGATCGCGCGACCGTGTCGGCGCTCCGATTCAAGCTGGACGAGAACGTCCCCGACGGTGCCGCGCCCCTGCTCGTCG
>JBGTHI010000140.1:0-3340 GCA_041746295.1 Myxococcaceae bacterium | reverse complement strand
GGTCGCCAGGATCGCCGCCTCGTTGGGAAGCGCCACGTTGGCCAGCCTCGGGTCGGTCTCGAAACGACTCACCTCAGGCTTGAACGGCAGCACCTGAGACCAAGCGTCGCGCATCGCCTCGGTGAACATTGCCAGTAACCGCTTCAGCACTTGCTTCTCGACCGAGGTCAGCTCCCGGCGCGTTTCCGGCGGCGGCTCCTCCGCGGGTTCCGGCCGGAGCCTGCGGTCGCCCAGCGCGGCGGCGAGCAGCGCATTGGCCAGTCCGCCTTCCAGAACAATGAGTGCATCGCCATTGCTCGGTCCCAGGGTGATCACCGCGACCACCGCGGGCGGCGTCAACATCACTTGGACATCAGACACCTTCATTAGGGTGGCGGGACGGCAGGTGACCTGCAGCCGCATGCGGGTACGGCCCGCCAAGCTGCTGCCAAACACAGAGGCGATCTGCTCGTGGATCGCATCCAGGGTGGGCATCTGCCCGCGGATGATCCGGTCCCGGCTGGTGAGATCGTAAGGAACGATCCTGCCCCCGTCCAGGTCGGCGGCCTTGGGATCGACCCTGCCCTCCTGGATCGCGCTCATCAGCGCGTCGACCTCCTCGGGGTTGAGCGGTGCAGTCACGTTCTTGAGCCTCTACTGAACGATGAAGTCGGTGATGTAGATTGCGCGCGGCTTCTTGGCGGTGGGGCCCAGCTCTCCCATCTTTGCAACTAGGCCGTGCTTGACCTTCTCCAGCCCCTCGCTGCCCTGCAGCTCCTCCAGGGTCCGGTCGGAGAGGTAGGAGATGAAAACGTCCCGGATCCGGGGAAGCAGCGGCGTCATCGCCGCCTTCTCTTCCTCGGTGTTGACCTCGATCTCGAAGGTCATCCGAGCGTAGCGGTCCGCCTCGGGGTTGCGGAGGTGAACCACGAAGTCGCCCATGCGGACCAGTGGCCCTATCGCCGGAGGCATTGCGCCGTGCTTCCCCTGCTCGCCGGCAGCGTCCTGGTCCTTAGGTTCGTTGGCGTGGCTGGAAGCGCCAGGCTTGAGCAACACCACCCCCAGGACCGCGGCCATCATAAGGCTGTTGAAGCCCAATAGAATCGGAATGACCACACTCTTGCCCGCGGGCTTTTCGGTGGTGGTCTTGTCAGCATCGCTCATGCGTGTGGCCGCTCCTCGCGCCGCACCCAGGAGCAAGCCATGTGCCCATCCAGTTCGAGGCGGAACAAGATCCAGGACGCTGAAATTTCCTGGGCTTTTTTCCGACCGTCAACCCCTTGGCGGGTCGCCACGGCCTCGGGTACAGAAGGACGTCACTTCAATGACGACCCACTCCGTGGGGGCGGGTCGCAGGCTCTGGAGCTCAGGGTGCCGCCGCCAACCGTTTATCCGGTGGATCCATCTCCACAACCAACTCGATTCGACGATTGGTCTCGCGGCCCTCGGGCGTGGCATCCGACGAGATGGGACGGGTACCCGCGCGCCCCGCGGCGGTGAGCAGCGCACCGGGAAAGTGGTAGCCCTTCTCCAGGTATCCCACCACCGTGGCGGCGCGGGCGGCGGAAAGCTCCCAGTTGCTGCGGAATCGGCCGGAAGACAGGGGCGGCTGCCCATCGGTATGACCTTCCACCCGGACCGGGAGCCCCAGGCCAAACACCTCGCCGGCGATCGCATCCACGATTGGCAGCGCCTCCGGCCGGAGGACCGCTTCGGAGGAGTCGAAGAAGGAGCCGGCCGCCAGACGAATCACCAGTCGCCCACCCTCGCTGACGACCACCACGGTGTTCGATGGACGCTCGTGAAGAAAGGGCTGTAGCCGCTTCTCCAACTTCCGACGCACCGTCTCCACCATCTTCTTCATCTTTCCGGAGCTCGCGGGCGAGGTCCCGGTGTTGGCCGCGCAGCCACCTTCGGAGGGCGGCCCCTCGAACATCGGCGGGGCATTGACGCCTCCGGTTCCTTCGAACTTGAGAGCCCACTTCAGCGAGTTCGAGGTTTGCACCAGCCGCTTGTTGTCCACGCGGCTGATCGAGTACATCACCACGAAGAAAGCGAAGAGCAGCGTGATAAAGTCGGCATAGCTGACGAGCCAGCGCTCGTGGTTCTCGTGTTCTTCGTGGTGCTTCTTTTTACCCATGGCGGAATCTCGCTCCGGCGCCCTAGCCCTTGTGGGGCGCGGCTCCGTGCTCTCCCAGGTAAGCGCGAAGCTTCTCCTCCAGCACGCGGGGATTGAGCCCCTCCTGAATCGAAAGGACGCCCTCCGCGATCAGCGTCTTGCGCTCCTTCTCCAGCCCGAGCTTCCGCTTCAGCTTGTTGGCCATCGGCAGGAAGACTAGGTTGGCCAAGCCGACGCCATAGACGGTGGCCACGAAGGCGACGGCGATACCGGGGCCCAACTTGGAGGGATCGGAGAGGTTCTCCATCACGTGGATGAGGCCCAGCACGGCGCCCAGGATTCCGACGGTAGGGGCGAAGCCGCCGGCCGACTCAAAGACCTTGGCCGCCACGGTGCCCTCCTCGAAGTCGGCATCGATCTGTGCCTCCAGCGCGCCACGGGCGACGTTGGCGTCCACGCCGTCCACCAGGAACTGCAGCGCTTTTCTGAAGTACGGGTCGACAATGGTGGACAGCTTGGCCTCCAGCGCCAGCACGCCGTCCCGCCGGGCGATGCCGCCCAGCTCGACCATCTGGACGATCAGCGATTCCAGATCGGACTTCTTGTCGGTGAGGGCGGCCTTGCCCATCTTCACGCCGCGCATGAAGTCCTTCATCGGGAAGGCGACCATCACCGCTCCGATGGTGCCTCCCACCACGATAATGCCCGCGGTGAGCTGCATCAGGGAGCTGACGTGCCCGCCCTCCAGGGCCTGGCCTCCCAAGATGCTGCCGATGGCCAGCAGGATGCCGATGATGGTGGTCAAGTCCACGGTCTAGTCCTCGGTCTCTTTCGGTGCGCTGGGAGGCACCATGATTCCGCCGTGGCCGGCGATGCCGCTCCCCAACCGGCGCCGGAACTCCACGTAACGGGAGATCAGCTCGGCGGGCTTTTCCTGCACCAGGAGCCGAGCTCCGGTGTTGAGAACGAGCATCGTATCGGGCGTCTCCTCGATGGTCAGGATCGCATCTCCGTGAACCACCAACTGACGGCCGTCCAACCGTGTGACGAAGATCATGGCTTTTCCCACGAAGAGCCCAAGGCCAGTGCCTCAGGCTCCCCCGTCTTGGAGTTATCGCTTCAGCTGGATCAGCTCGTTGAGCAGTTGGTCTGCCGTGGTGATGGTCTTGGAGTTGGCCTGGAAGGCGCGCTGTGCCGCGATCATCCGGATGAACTCCGCCGCCATATCGACGTTCGACTGTT
>JBGTHI010000139.1:0-13873 GCA_041746295.1 Myxococcaceae bacterium | reverse complement strand
CCCATCAAGTCGGGCCGCATCGCGTGGAGCACGACCGCCATCAGGAGCGGCATCGACGCCAACACCCAGCCCTGGAGCCTTCCCTGAGCGGTCAGGCTCTCCACCCGGCCTCGGAGCAGAAGCCGCTCGCGGATCGCGGCGCCCAGGGCCTCCAACAGCTCGGCGGCGTTGCCACCCACGGAGCGGGCGATGAGGACCGCGCTCACCACCTGCGCCAACTCCTCCGAGCCCACCCTGTCCGATAGCCTTTCCCAGGCCTCATCCACTGCGACGCCCAGCTTGACCTGCCGTACCCAAAGGCCCAGCTCCTGCCCAAGTGGCGGCGGGGTCTCCGTTGCGACCCATCCCAGAGCTTGAGTGAACGAGCTGCCTGCCTTGAGGCCATTGGCCACCGACAGCAGCGCATCCGGCAGCTGCGCATCGAGCTGTGCGCCGCGCCGCCGCCGGTAGGCGGAGACCAGCCAACCGGGGAGAACAAGGCCGACCGCCATCATGCCCATCGCCGCTACGGCGCCCAGGAGCCACGCGCACAGCAATCCCAGAACCGCCGTGCTCGCCGCGCTAACCAACCAGAGCTGGCGCGGCTCCACGAAGACAAAGAGCGTTCCGAGCTCGACCGAGGCCTGGGCGAGATAGATCTCGCGATAGCGGCGAGTGGCTGCCACGGTCACCTTCATCGCCGCCCAGACTAGGATTGTCATGGCGCCAGCGGCCCCCGCCGAAGCGAGCCCTTCCCACCCTGTCATGGCTGCACGCTCTCAGGTAGACCGCCACCCGGGATAGCGGCGCCCTTGATCACCTGGATCGTCCGCATCCTTCGCTCTCGCAGGTCCTTGGTCCGTTGGCCGGAGAGCAGGGTCCGCACGTCGGCGCGACCTCGCTCATCCAGGAGATCCAGATCCGCTTCGTTTCGCAGCGACAGGGAAAGGCTTCCAAGCTCCGCCGCCAGCACCAGAATCTCCACCTCCTCCGGCATCACCAGGAGCGAGACGTGACTGTAGTCGCGGGAGCTCTCGGTGGCTTGTGGTTGGGTCGCCCCGCTGGTGAGCTTTCCCGTGGCCAAGACCACCACGTTCTCAAGCAGCGTAACCGCCACCGGGTCCTGCCCCTGCGGATCTCTGAATGTGCCGATCACATCGACGTGGTCATTGGGTCGAATCCATCCTCCGACCGAGGACGAAGGGCCGGTCTCGATGGTCATCGCCCGCGCCTTCTTGAGCACCCGGCTGGAGAGCCTGTCGCCACCGGCCGCGGTCTCAACCTGACTCCACAGCAGCAGATCGCCCTTCTGTAGGGACACCGCGAGCCGCTGTTCCAGCACGTAGCGAAGTCCCTCGGGGCGGATCACCGAGCTTGTCACGAACTGCGCCGGCACCCGCCGCTCGGCGAGCAGGTTTCGACCGAGCATCGCTCCGCGTGGAAGCTCCTCCGCCGCCACCACCACCGGGATCAACTCCCAACCCTCGCGCGCAGCTCTCGACTGTCCGCGGAGCGAGAGCCAGGCGCTCGCACCCGCCATGAGCCCCAGAGCCACCGCGACCAAACCGGGGAGCAGCACCTCACGCCGGCTCAGGATCGAACGAAGCGAGGGTGCGCTCATGGGATTGGCAGCGACAAGATGAAAGCCCACGACTCAAAGGAGACCGTCAACCCCTCGAAGAGCAGGCCAAGGAGGCTCCTTCCCCGTCCCGCGATCGGAGCGGTCATTCCAAAGACAATGAGAAGAACCATCGCCGCGGTAAGAATGGCATACTCTACCAGCGCCTCTCCCCGTTCGAGACCTCTTAGAGGTCCTCCACTCATCGCCGCGCCTCATCCGCCGGAGCCTCGATCATCGGGGCGGTCTGCGCAGCCACGAATGTGGAGACCGCGCCTTCGCCGTGACTCCAGATCTCGATCGACCGTTTCAGTCCCGGAATCTCCCAGCGGGCGAGGCCCCACAGCGGCAGCTCCGCGCTGGTCCAGAGCCGCTTCACCGGCTTGCCCTTGACCTGCCAGGTGATCGAACGCGCCGTGACCATTCCCGCATGGGTCCTGAGCCGGACCTTGGGTCCCTGGAGCGGCAGCTCTCCGGGCGTAGAGCTGTGGGAATTACTTTGGTATTCCAGCTCTTCTCTAGCGAGCTCTGCCTCTATCTCGACCGGCCGATCGAGACCCATGGCAACCAGAATCGAGCGCAGCCTTGGGCCACCTGTTTCCACTGCGTAGGGCGTGCGCATTCGCGCGAGCGGTGAGCGCAGCTCCGGATGGGTCCCCAGCTCCAGCTCGAGCCAGGCCTGGTTCCCCTCACTGTCCTGGCCTCCCTTAACGAGGGCGATGCGAAGATAGTGCGCCCGGGTCGACCCCACTTGAAGGCGGTAGGTGGCCCACCTTCCGGGGGCCCATCGCAGATCCTGTACGGGGATAGCACTGCCGGCGAGGGCCAAGAGAAGCAGCTGAACGATGGGCGAGCTCATGGTGCGCTGGCCTCCAGGATCGCTGCGCCGCCCATTGGGAGCAGCACCCAGGCGGTCAGTCCCGGCTGCACCTCGACCAGGTGGGTCCACACCTCGCGTCCAGCCTGACGGTGTCGCAGGGTCACCTGTCGCTTGCCCACCCCGAAGTCTTCGAACCGTTGCAGCGAGGCCAACTCATCCGACCGATATCCTGCGCGCTCCAGGATCCTCCCCCATCGACGTTGAGCCTCCTCGAGAGGCACCGGCCACAGCCCACTGCCATTCGACGGGCCGGCGCGCGAGAGGGCATCATCGAAACCCACAGCTCCTGCTCCGTCCGTCGGGAGAGCCGGCGCCCCGTCCAACCGACGTTCTAGCCGGAAAGCCAGCGTTCCTGAGGGAGAGCGCATCGCGACGACCGCTTGCTGGAGGCCTTCCCGCGTGAAGAACGCGGAGACGACGGCCGAGCCATCGCGATGGCGATCGACCGAGACCGGCACTCCCAACCTCCTCCAATGATCGGCGAAGTGGCTGACCACTTGCTCGGGCGGGTCTGGAGTGGTGAAGTAGCTCCACGCAGGGCCGACCGTCACCGGCGACGTTGCGGGATATCGCACATCCACCGAGGCGCTCGACAGCGTTGCCAACAAGGTAATTCCCAGGTGATACCCACTCATTGATCTCCTTCACATTCGTCAACCTGTGACCTTTGACAGCCCATGAAGTAACGACCGCGTTGGCGGAACATCCGGATGTAGAGAGATCGTTGGTAGGACTGGGTGTCTCGGAAGGGCGCGGTATCGAAGCACTGCGGCCGATCGAAATCCAAGGCCTTGTCGGCGAATCGATTGAGCCCAGCGGCGGCGTCCTGGGGGTAGCCCGGAAGCCCTTCGCACTTGTCTTCGCCTAAACGCGCCGGACCGTAGTTATGGGCCACCACGAACGTTCCAGCCCAAGCGGGCAGGGGCAGCCCGACCGCGGAGAGCAGACGCCCGACTTCAGTGGTCGCAGGCTTGCTGGCCCCCGCGAAGGTCATGCGTCGAACCTGCGTGTATAACAGATGCGGCTCCGAGCCGCGCCGTCTGTTCCCCGCTCTTCCGTCCCGGATCACCGCATCGGATCCGTCGGGGAGCGCCCATCCGTCGACCGCCAACAGCTCGCGGTTCCGAAAGGGTCCGGAGCGTGCTTCGATCCTCAACCGCCCGCCGGAGTTCAGTCCAGAGCTGTCACCCAGGGCGCGGGGGAGCGCGACCCCCTGCCCCTCAACCACCTCCAGCTCCACGCCGAATTCCCGACGCGCCGATTCTCTGACCTGGGCAACGGCTTCGCGCAGCCGCTCGCCGTGATCGCCCCTGGCGTAGTCGCTTAGAACGAATCGGGTCAGCTCCCAGGTCGCGAAGTGGGTGGCCTTCTGAAGCTCGAGCTTCCTCTCGACCTGTCGGTAGAGCAGCTGCGCTCCGCCCAGTAGCGCCGTGAAGAGGGGAAGCGCCACCGCCAGCTCCACCAATGCCTGCCCTCGAGGTCTCCTAATCGCGGGTGAGCGCACGGGCGTTCTCCAGCTCCTGGGATGAGAGGGGGACCAGCGATGGGGGCTGGCGGCTCGCGGGCGCGAGCCGGGGCCGCCAGTAGGGATTGAAGAAATTCGGTGCCTCGGACCAGTTGCCTGGCCGGTGGTAGTAGGTCTGTGCGCGCGAGATCGCGACGAAGGTTCTCTGGGACTCCAGGCCAAGCCTCAACGGGCGCTCCCACTCCGCCCCCAGAGTCCCCTGGTCGTTGAGGAGGGCCGGCGCGTTGGTTCCGGCGAAGAGGCCCGCGCCGGGGTTGCGGCGGGCCCCGGCGCTCTTCTCCAGACGTACCCAGACGGAGGGCTGATTGAAATCGTCCTCTCGTCTTGCCTCTTCGCTGAGCGAAGGCCGCCCCACGCCCGGACAATCCTCCGAGAAGTGGCCCGGCTCGAAGTGACTGAAAGGGGTCAATCCTTCCCACCGGTGGTTGCCGTCGCGGACCGGCCGCACATTGGCGACATAGAGATCGATGCGCAGGAGGCAGGCTCGTCCTAACGGGAGTGCGCACGGGCGGCTGCGGTGAAGCCCCAGTTCTCCGTAGGGGCCTTCAGGCATCTGGCTTCCCGCTGGGACCGGCCAGGTCGGGTACTGCACGCGCCAGTGAAGGCCTCCGTCGCCGTACCGCTCGTGGCGGTTCAACGCCCAGACGCTCGTCTCTAACATGCTGCGAAAAGGATGGCCCTTCGGATCCCGGCCCGCCCCGTAGCGCGGATCGCCCCAGCACTCCTCCGGCTTCTGGTCCGGTCCGCAGCTGAGCGCGCTGGAGAACCCCAACGGCACGACCTTGAGCCAGTAGAGGTCATCGGCCCCCAGGTTGTCGCCCTGTGCGAGCATTCCTTGTGGGCGGTTCGGGACTTCCTGGTGGTGACGGATCATATTGCCGTCGTCGCCGCCCGCCGGGTTCACCGCCATGGTGTGGCTGAGGAGGCGGGTCTGGCCCCACTTTCGAAAGCCGGGCCTCAGGAGGGTCTCCAGCCCCTTTGCGGCACTCAGCCCCGGCAGCAGCTGGGCGGTGGTGCGAGAGGTACCGAAGTGCGGCAGGCAGCCCCGCCGACTATTGGCGTCGCAACCAAAACGGCTGCCGTTGGCAATGCCGGCCATCACCCGCTTGGCGCGCGCGGTGGCATCGTCTTCGTTCAGCCGTCTGGGGTCCAGGGGCTCGCGAGGGTTGAAGTTCGGTGCGAGAGGGCTGCCGTTGGCCGCCCGAGCATGAGCGCGGTCGAAGAGACAACCATTGAAGGCCTGGAACCCTGCCGCGGCACTGCCCGCGGTCAGCCCCGGGTCGGCCTCGTGCAGCATCGCCGCCGCCCCTGAGCGAACCTCATGCAGGGACGCCAGCATCATCCCGGTCGAGGCGGCGGCCAGCCCCTCATTCAGCGCCCGGTGAGCGGGTATGATCTCACGCCCTATCAGACGGTCGATGTCCGGAACGCGGAGGCGCTGCTGATAGAGCTTCACCGCAGCCTGGACCACGGTGGTCAGCGTCCGGAGTGCCGACCGGAGCTCAGCGACTCCAGGGATCAGAGCGAGAGCCGCACAGACCGGCTTCCAGAGAAGCGAAGCTTCATTGCCGCAATGGTTGAGCGCCGACTCGAGCGTCATCAGCACGCCCAACACGTCGGTGAGGAATGCCTCGGTGAAGAAGATGAAGGAGATCGTCGACTGCCAGAGCATCGCCGAGACGTAGTGCGAGGCCTGTGCCCGATTGGCGAAGGCGTAGAGATTGAACGCGCGCGCTTCGGCCACCGCCATGGAGTAGGCGGCCCCGTCCGCGTTGTTCTGCAGACGGATCCGCTCGTGAAGCGCATGCCCCAGATTCACCGTTCCCAGAACAGCGGCGACAAGCGCCAGCATCAGGGCGGAGGTCCAGAGCAACGCCTGTCCACGGCGGTTCAATGCACCACCCACTTTCGGAAGAAGTTAGACTGCATCCGCATTCGGTACTCGGCGTTGAGAGGTAGGAAGAACCGCCGACGCCCCGAGAGGTCGAGAGAGCGGGTGCCATCCGCGAGACCGGCCAGCAGGGCCCCCTCCTGCCCGCTCATCGAATCGCTGCCCTGCGCATGGGCCTTTCGCCAAGCCCAATGGAACACGGCATTCGCGAGGGGAATCTTCAACTCGTAGAAGGCCTGGACCCGGACCCGGAGCAGGGTCGCCGCGGCCAGAGCCCCGTCCCGCAAAGGATCCGGCTTGACCTCCCCCTCCGCGAAGGTCCCCTGCCCATCTAAATCCAGCTCCTGCCACGTTCCTCCACCCTGTGGGCTCGCCGCGAGCTCCAGCTCTAACGAATGCCGGGGATTGAGCGTGTCGACCTGGACCAGACCTGCCGTGGGCACCCCCTCGACTTCGGCGGGAAGCAGGAGCCGACGGAAGGCCTCGTCCAGCTCTCGCTGAGTGAGGCGCGTAGCCGCCACGACCTGAGGAGAATCGGTGCGCCCATAGAGCGGAAGGGTGGCAAAGAGCGCGGCCCCGCGCATCCGCTCGAGGCTGCCGTTTGAGACCACTCCAACCCGCACCGCGCTGAATGCGGCGTACTCCATCAGCAGCCGGGCCTGCTGCAGCAACGTCAGCTGAACCGTTCCCAACGCAAAGAGAAGGAGGAGCGGCAGCGCCAACGCCAGCTCCAGCGCCGCATGCCCTCGTCCTCCCCGTTCGCTTCTCCTTCTCCTCACGGCCGCGCCGCGTCTGCAAAGCGGCGACCATCGAGGTTACTGCTCTTAAGAGCGGAGCGCCGTCAAACCAGGGACGTCCAGTGCTTTGGACAGAGCCGAGGGCGGCCGGCCCGCCGGCGAGACGGTGCTCGTCCAGTGCTAGCGCTTCAGCTTGGCGAGGTATTCGTCGCGGCTGAACACCCGCCGCTCGATCAGCAGCTCGACCATCGCCTTCAGCGCCGCGACCTCCTTGCGCTGGGTCGCCTCAAGACTCCGCACCATCTCCAACGGGTCGGTCGGCGACGGGATCACAACCGGACCGGGGGTCATCGTCCTCGAGCCGGATGCTCGGAGCCGCGCGCTGGGAATATGCGCCGGCACATCGGTCTCACCCGACGACCCGTTGAGCGGCGCCTGAGTCGGTGGAGCCTGACTCCTCCCGCCCGCGGGGCCCGGCAACGGCTTGCGCGACTGGCCCCCTCCGTAGAGCGCCTCCTGAGTCTCCCGCATCATCCCCTGCGTATCCAGCACCCGAAAGGAGGACTCCTCGGCCTCCGGGAGCTCCCCCTCACCAACGGGGTCGTAGAGCCTGCGAAGCGCCCGGCCGATCCCCGAGCGGGAGGCGATGTGCGGAGATATCCGGCAGCCGGTGACCGACCTGAGCCGGTCCAGCGCTTCGGGGTTCTGTGGGTCGGCCATGGCCAGGGTGAGCAGCTTTCCGCCGTCCCCCAGGCGCAACGGCACCGCCTCGTAGGAAAGGGCGACCGAACGGGGCAGCTTTTCCTGAAGCTCAGGTGAGAGCTCCTGCACCGTGTCCAGGTCGGTGACCGGCAGGCCAAGCTGGCGCGAGAGGGCCCGCACCAGGAGATCTTCGGTCACCAGGCTCAAGCGGACCAGAATCTCCCCCAGCCTGCCTCCCTGCTTCCGCTGTTCGTTGAGCGCGAGGCGAAGCTGTCCTTCCTTGAGGATCTTGGCCTTGAGGAGCATCTCTCCCAGCTTGATCGTCGCCATCGGTGCGACGAGTCTAAGTCGACCCCGCGCAGGTCGCTTCTTTTAGGGCACCCCTCTCTCCGGGAGCGGCAGGGTGATCGCTCCGGGAGGCGCCTTGGGCGTGAAGGTTTGAGGGTCTAGCGCGGGGTTGAGCGCCGGCCCCTTGTAGGCCAGATCCAGCTTGCCCGGCGGCGAGTACGAGACCAGGTGAAGCTCCCGCGGAAAGTGGGCTTCGGAACGGTCGAAGTCCGCGTAAGCCACGTCGTACGACACTCTGCCGCGCACCTCGTTCCGCACCACTCGATGATGCCCGGGATCGATCCAAAGGGTCTGCTTCTCGCCTCCCTCCCCTTCGGTCTCAAGCCGGTAGGCCCGTGCCTTCTCGTCGAAGTGCAGCGTCGACCTCCCCTGAAGCTTGGGAGGTCTGGCCAGGAACAGCCCCACCCAGGCGTCGGGCGGCAGCTCCAGCGGCATCAGCCGTGAGACGTTCTGGGAGCTGGCGGGGCCGTTGTAATAGTGGTTCTCGTCGGCCCGGTAGAGCCCCAGCCACAGGCCGTCGGTCGCGAGCACCGCCTGCGGCTTTCCAAAGAAATCCTGGATCTCAAAGTAGATCCGGTTGGGGTGTGCCAGGGCCGTGAACAGGGGCATCGAAGCGCGAACTTGCGCCGTGTCGAGCGTCAACCTCGAGCCGGAGGTGACAGCCTCGACCTTGCCCTCCGTCCCGGCGGTGAGCGCCAGGAGGGCCGCGGGATCTTCGATCTGTCCCTTGGGTCCAAAGTCGACCCGGTGCGCACAACCGGACAGGCAAGCGACGGCGATCCACAACGCTCGAGGAGAAAAGGTTCGCATGCGAGGGCACACTCTTTTGACAAGAAAGGTAACGACGTGATTTGCCGCAAGGTCTACCTCGACCATGACCCTGAACGAACTCCTGAGTTATCTGCGGCTGGGCGGCGTGACCCTGGCGGTGATCATCGCCTGCTCGATCCTGGCATTGGGCGTCGCCATCGAGCGACTGCTGGCGCTCTGGCGCATCAGCGAAGCCTCTCGCACGCTGGGAGACGTGGTCACCAAGCATCTGCTCCGCGGCGACCTCGCCGCGGCCCGCTCCTCCGCTGAGCGCTCCGAAGCGGTGGCCTCGGACATCTATCTGGCCGGCTTCGCCAGGCTGGAGCGCAATCAAGTGACGCCGGCCGCGATTGAGACCGCGGTCGAGCGCGAGCGGACGCAGGTTACCATGAGGCTTCGCCGCAATCTCTGGGTGTTGGGGACGATCGCCGCCACAGCCCCCTTCGTGGGGCTGTTCGGGACCGTGGCCGGCATCATGCGCTCGTTCAAGGATCTGGGCTTGGACGTGGAAGCGGGCGGCACCGGCGGGACCGGCGCGGTCATGACCGGCATCTCGGAGGCGCTAATCGCCACCGCGGTTGGAATCCTGGTCGCCGTTGAGGCGGTCGTGCTCTACAACTACTTCCAGGCTCGACTGGCCCGGGTCTCGATCGAGCTCCGGCTGTTGGCCGATGAGTTTGTGGAGCTGTTGCGTGAACGGTTGTCGGGTCTTCATCCGGCGCAGCCGACCGGCGAAGCCCGCGGGGAGGCGGTCTAGCCATGGGGATGGGTCAGATTCCGGACGGCACGGATTCCGGAAACAGCGGAGGCGGCGATGGCGTCTTCGCCGAGATCAACATCACACCGCTCACGGACATCTTCCTGGTCCTGTTGATCATCTTCATGGTCACCAGCTCGGTGATCGTCAATCAGAGCCCGGGCGGTGGGGGGGCACAGGCAGGTCTCAAGGTCAACCTCCCCAAGGGCGGCGCCTCGGATGTCTCTGTCGGACAGAAGGATCTGTCGGTGGCAATCCTCGCCGACGGCCGGGTCGTCCTCTCCGGCAACGTCGTCACCGAAGAGGAGCTCAAAAAGCACCTCGACGAGACCCGCAAGAGCAACCCCGCCACGATGGTCATCGTCCAAGCCGACGAGGGGGTCCCGCACGGCAGGGTGGTCCAGGTGATGGAGCTTGCCAAGACCGCGGGGCTCGCCCAGTTGGCCATTGGCGTTCGCGAAGGTGGCGGAGCCAAGTAGCTAACCCGGGCTAGAACGAAGCTTCGAGGATTTCCAGGGCCGAGCCGTCGCCGCGGATCATCAACTGCGCCGCCTGGGCGATCCGCGGGACCACGTTGCGGGCGTAGTACCGCGCCACATGCAGCTTGCCCGAGTAGAAGGCGAAGTCCGGATGGTCCTCGGAGCTGCCGGAGGCCTTCATCCGCTCGACCGCCGCACCGGCCAGGACAGCACCGTCGAGGAGCAGCCAGCCCACCGCGAGCTGGGAGAGCATCTCCAAGAAGCGATTCGCGTTGAGCAGGACCTGGGGCAGCTCGGGCCCCTGAGACCAGGCGAGAAGCTGTTTCACCGTTCCCGCAATCGCCTCGGCCGCCACACCCAGGGACAGCACCTCGGCCCCCAGCGACGGGTGAGCCCGCTGGGCTTTGACGAAGCCCCCCACATCGCCCAGAAAGGACTTGAGGTACTGGCCACCCGCGAGCCCGAGCTTCCGGCCCACCAGATCCAGAGCCTGGATGTGGTTGGTCCCTTCGTAGATGGCGAAGATCTTCGCGTCGCGGCAGTACTGCTCCACCGGGTGGTCTTTCAGGTAACCCGCGCCGCCGAATACCTGGATCATCTCGCCACAGATCCGGAAGGCCTGGTCGGTTCCATAGGCCTTGAGCAGTGGCGTCAACAGCTCCACCTGCCCTAAATGGTAGTCCATGTCGGTCAAAGCCTGGGAGGCCTGGGATGTCAGCGGGGCTACCGCATCGAGCGCGGATTGGCGCGCCCGGTCCTGGTGATAGGCCAGCTTTACCACCAGAGCGCGGATCCCCTCCACATGCGCCTTGGCGTCCAGCAGCATTCGCCGAATATCCGGGTGCTCGACGATCGCCACACGCGGTGCCGAAGCATCCTTGGCGTTCGCATAGTGGGCCCCCTGCTTGCGATCCTTCGCGTACTCCAGTGCGTTCAGATAGGCCGACGAAGCTACCGAGAGTCCCTGAATGCCCACCGAGATGCGCGCGCCGTTCATCATCTTGAACATCTGCGCCATGCCCTGGTTCTCGACCCCGCCCAGCAGCTCGCCCACGCAACCGTTAGCCTCCCCAAAATTCAGCACGCAGGTCGCCGAGCCGTTGATCCCCATCTTGTGCTCTATCGAAGCAACCTGGACATCGTTGCTCTCGCCGGAAGCGCCGTCCGCGCCGATGCGGCGTTTGGGAACGATGAAGAGGGACAGCCCCCTGGTGCCCGGCGGCGCCCCCAGGGTCCGAGCCAGCACCAGGTGGACGATGTTCTCCGTCAGGTCGTGCTCACCGCCGGAGATGTAGATCTTGGTGCCCCGCAGACTGTAGCTGCCATCCGCGTTCTTTCTCGCTGAGCAGGTCGCCGAGCCAACGTCCGAACCGGCATGCGCCTCGGTGAGGCACATCGTGCCGGCCCAGTGGCCATGGAACATCTTCTCCGCATAGCGCGCGATCTGTTCCGGCGCTCCACACTCGGCGATCAGGTCCGCCGCCCCACAGGTCAGGCCGGGGTACATGTTGAAAGCGACGTTCGCGCCGTTGAGAAGCTCATCGATCAAGACATAGAGCATCTTCGGTGCGCCCTGCCCCCCATGCTCCGGATCCACCACCACCTGCTTGATGCCGGTCTCGTAGATCCGCTTCCACGCATTGGCGAAACCGGAAGGCGTGCGGACCGTCCCCTCCTCCAGCCGGCAGCCTTCCCGGTCTCCGATCGAATTGAGAGGCCCGAGCTCCTCCCGCGCGAAGCGATAGCTCTCCTCCAGCATTGCGCGGGCTTCGGGCTCGCCCCACGCTTCGAACGGCGCCCGCCCCACCCATTCGGCGAAACGGAACTGCTCGAAGAGCACGAAGAAATGGTCTCGGAGATTGGCTTGAAAGCGATTGATGCCGTTGGCCATGGCATCTAGCTTGGGTTCGAATGACCGATGCGTCAATCAGCTCGAAGCTTTGACCCGCTTCGCGCCGGCCTTCCCACCCGCTCCACCATCGTTGGAGACGGCCTCGGCCGACTGCCCCGCCTCACCACCGCCCTCGTTCTGCACCAACCGAAGGCTCTCGCGCTTGACGTTGACCACCAACGGAGGCTGACCTGCGCGCTGCCGGTTTTCATCTTCCAGTGAGTAGAACAGCTGGATACAACCCTGGCCCTTGATCAGCAGCTCACCCTTCTGGTTCTCCGCCCAGACCTCCATCTCGGCAAAGTAGCGGCCGTCCTCTCCATGGCGATCGGTAACCCGGCCCTTGCACACCACCGTGTCGCCGGGCCACACCATCTTGATGAAGCGAACGGAGTATCGACGCAGCTGCGCACCGCGTGCCCAATCGGAAACGAGTTGGCCCAGGAGCGCCATCACCAACATGCCCGGCGCGTAGACGGAGGGCATGCCCAGACCGCGGGCGTAAACCTCGTCCACATGAACCGGGTTGAAGTCTCCGGAAGCGCCGGCGTAACGGGCGAGCTGAACCCGATCGATAGGGGCCTTGGTCAGCGTGGGCAACTCGTCCCCAACGCGCAACGCTTCGAAATAGAGTTTTCGCGCTGGCATTACGCCCCCTCCTTGACCGCGCGAATCACCAGTGTCCGGCGAGCCTTGAACACCAGATTCCCCTGCTCGTCCCTCCCCTCGTCCTCGATCACCGCGACGTCCATCTTCCCCGAAGGTCCGGGCTTCTCCAGCACGTCCGCCACCCGCGTGGAGACGAAGATCCGATCGCCGGCCAGGATCGGCCGCTCGTAGTCGAACCCCTGCTCCGCATGGAGCAAGCTCTTGATGCCGACCCCTAGAAGCTCTTGTAGGTCGGCAGCGGAATGAAACGAAGCGGGGAAGGTCGGCGGCGCGATGATGGTCGGGTAACCGGAGGCTCGAGCATACTCCTCGTCGTAGTAGATCGGGTTGAAGTCCCCAATCGCCTCGGCGAAGCGACGGATGGCACCTTTCTCCACCTCGTTGATGGCGGGCGGTGACGATCGACCTATGGCGTTCCTATCGAGCATCCTGTTAAAAACCCATAAATTTCAAGTAGTTAACAACAGTAGTTTCCAACCCTAGACGAGAACTTATGTACGGGCAAGTGGAACCTCGCGAGCGCGGCCCGCTGGCGGCCGCTGTAGGAGCATCACATTCGAGCGGATCCTCCAACCCTGGCGTAAGATCGGCAGCGGTCTCGTTGCTGGAGGAATTATGCCCCGGGTGCTGGTTGTCGACGACGATCCCCTTATCCTGCCGGCACTTTCTCGAATCCTCGAGGCGGAAGGCTACGAGGTAAAAACCTATCGCGACCCGGTGCAGGCGTCGCGCGAGACCGACTTCGCGGTGGTGATCACCGACTTCATGATGCCGGAGCTCAACGGCATCGAGCTGCTTGGAAAGCTCAAGGAGACCAATCCGCGGGCGGTCCGCCTCCTGCTCACCGCCGCGGGCGACTACCGCATCGCTTCGGACGCGGTGAACCGGGGGGAGGTCTTCCGTCTCCTGAGCAAGCCCTGGAGCTACTCTGAGCTGACCGGCGCGGTACGCCAGGCCTTCGAACACTACCGTCTCGTAGAGGAGAACGACCGGCTCAACCTCGAGCTCTCCAAGACCAATGGCGAGCTGCGTGAGGTGAATCGCAGCCTCGAGACGCGGGTGGTGGAGCGCACCAATGGGCTGTTGGAGGGGCTGGTTTCCGCGCTCGACTACCGCGACACGGAGACCCAGTGGCATTCGCGCCGGGTCTCCCTCTTCTCTCGGCGCATCGCGGAACAGGTCGGCGTTACCGGCACGGAGCTAGAGGTGGTCGAGCAAGGTGCCCTGCTTCACGACATCGGCAAGATCGGCGTGCGCGACTCAATTCTCCTGAAGCCCGGCCCCCTGACACCGGAGGAGTGGAAGGAGATGCGGCTTCATCCGGAGCTCGGCTACTGGATGCTGGCCAAGATGCCCTACCTGCACGACATCTCGCTGATCGTCCTGCAGCATCAAGAGCGATTCGATGGGAAGGGCTATCCTCAGGGACTGAAGGGCGAGGAGATCGTGATTGGCGCCCGCATCTTTGCCATCGCCGACACCATGGACGCGATCACCTCGGACCGGCCCTATCGCAAGGGGCAGCCGATCGAGAACGCTATCGCCGAGATCAAACGCTGCAGCGGTACGCAGTTCGATCCCCGGCTG
>JBGTHI010000138.1:0-4848 GCA_041746295.1 Myxococcaceae bacterium | reverse complement strand
GACGCGCTGCCCGCCAGCCGACGCACGCGCGACCAGCAAGAGCCGCCCGGGCAGCCGCGCTTCGGCCTGGTCGACCTCGACACCGGTGAGATTCGCGACGACAAGTTCGACCCAGGCGCCGAGCCGCGGACACGGACACAGAAGGGTCCACGTGCCTGACTAACACAAGAGCATCGGCGGTATGACGCGTCAAGAACAAAACTTGACTCGAGGCGCCTAACGAAGCGTGGTGTGGCTGCGAGCCGCCACACCTCAGAAGGGCGCCCAGCCCTGTCGCCCGCCAGGCACCCGGTGGAGGAAGTCCCGGCGACCTTCGCGCCACACCTCGATTCGGACACCGGGTTGCTGTGCCCACCGTGCCCGGAGCAGCGCTGTGTCGTCGAAGTCAGTGTCCGGCATGAGCCGCCACCAGTACCTTGCCGCTCCCCCGCGGAAGCGGAAGAGGTCGGCCTTCAGGAGGTCCTTGCTCTGGTCGAAGTCCTCAACGGTGGAGTTGTATACCCGGATCTCGACGTGCCCATCGCTGCCTCCAAGCCGCACCTCCGGCAGCGAATCCCACTCAGCTTGGCCGACTCTGGTTGATTTCCGTGCAGCTACCCAGAACTCCGAAGGGTCGCGAGTCGTGGTGACGACGTCCAGGTGCACATGTGGGCGGCTGACCCCGACGTAGAAGAGTCGGCGCTCGGCCTCTGTCAGCGTCTGAACGGTGTCCCCAAACACTTGGAAAAGAGTCCATGTGGGATGGATCAGAGGGTAATTGCGCTGCGTAACGTCCAGCAGGATGACCGCGTCAGCCTCTTGGCCCTTGAAGCCATGGGTAGAGCTGAATCGGAGTCCCTCGGGGTCTTCGATCTCGAGAAGCTCTCGGAGGTAAGCGCCATAGCTTCCGAACTCTGCGAACGACTTCTCCTCGTCGTTCACCTTGACGTTCCAGATTCCTCGGCGCTTTCGAGAAAGGACTGCAACTTCTCGGCCCTTCCCTCTGTGGTCCTGGATCAAGCGCAGAAGGGCGGGCGTCTGGCGGTCGTACTCACCGAAGGCGGCGGCTTCGATCGGAGACGGGTCGAACGCATCGGCGTTGAACTCGCGAATCTGGCCCACCTCGGTTCGCACAGAGCTAGCCGGAGCGCCTCGGCCCAGCATCACTCCGTTGCCTAGTGACACCAGGGCTGGGGCCGATCGCCGGTTGGTCGTGAGGGCTAGGCGCGTTGCGTTTGAGAAGCCATCCTCGAAGGACTTGAAGTACTCGGTGCTGGAGCCTGCAAACTCGTTGATCGCTTGCCAGTCGTCCCCAACAGCCATCACATGGCAGCTTGGCGCAGCCACCAGGATCGCCTGGAGGAGTTCGAAGAACATCAACGAGAAGTCTTGGAACTCGTCGACAACGACATGGCGGAGGCTCCCCAACAGACCTTCGACTCGCCCACCCCGTCCGAACGACGCAGCGCCACCGCGCACCTCGTCCACAGCCCGCCACATGAGGCCGGTGAAGTCTTCCTTGCCGTAGGCGACAAGGCTCGCGGCGTACGCGTCGAGAAGTTGAGCGCTCAGGTCGATGAATCGGTCGAGGTCCTCGTCGTCGAAGCCGTAGGTGCTCCACTCGCTGCGGAGATCGTCACCTTCCCAGCGCCGTTGGCGAGCTCGTCCCAGGATGGTGGTCGCGGCGTCGGTGAACCGGTCAAGGGCTCGCTTCTTGATCCGGTGCCACAGTTCCTCCTCACTGAGGCGACGCAGTGGCGGTCCCGCTTCGCGAAGGTCGGCTAGCAGCTTCTCCTCGAAGTCAGGCTTGGCAACGTCGTCTGGGAAGTACTCCAGGAAGACTTCGTCACGGCCGGCCCAGAACTCCCGCTTGTCCTGAGTCAATTCGTCGTAGTCGGGGTCTCCGCGCAGCCCGAAGTACTCGATGACGATCCGGCGCTTCTTGCTTTCGTCGTAGATGGAGAAGTCGGGCTTGTAGTTCTGCCCGTTCCACCGGACGTCGTGTTCGTAGCCGTAGTAGGACTCGGCGCCACGACCATCGCCGGCGATCCCGTTCGTGAAGAGGACATTGGCGATCAACTTCTCGCCATACGACTTCACGAAGTCGCCCTTGATGCTCTCGTCTTGCAGGTGGCGTCGATGTTCGAGCTGATCAGCAGCAGAGAGGTGGTCGCCTCGCCCGATGATCCGACTCCAGTCCCTCCTGAAGTAGGCGAGCATCACGTCTCGGACTAGCGCCTGATTGCCGGGAGACCGCATCATTTCGTCGACGACATCCTGCACGTGCCGGCTGAGCGCATGCATGGAGTCGGACTGATCGAGCAAAAGGTTCTCGGCCGGATGAACTATGCGGTTGGCCAGTGCGTGGAAAGTCATCACGTGCGGGACGTGGTTTCCGGGTAGGAGTTTCTCAAGGCGATCGCGCATCTCATCGGCGGCGGCCACGTTGAAGGCCAGCATCAGGATCGACTTCGGATCAACCCTGCATGCCTTGATGAGGAAGACGGAGCGCGCCACCATCGTGGCTGTCTTGCCGCTGCCCGCTCGAGCGCCAACCAGGGCATGGCATTGGGCGGTTGCGACTGCGGCGGCTTGCTCGGCGTCAGGGACGAATGGCTTCCCATTTGGCAGCGTCAGATTCCTCCGGCACCACTCAATGACGTGCTTCACGACCGCGTTCTGGAACTCGTGGTCTTCGATGAGCCCGTCCGGATCGTTGCTCTTGAGCCACTCGTGCGCATCGAGGAAACGCATCTCAAGTTCGACAGCCAGCAGCTTCAGGAGCGCCTGTCTCTCAGCTGCTCTCTCGCGCTCGATGCGAGCACGCTCTTCTCGCTTCGCAGCGTCCACCACATCGCGCCGCTGGCGTTCTGCCTCAGCGGCGGCGCGTTCAGCCGCCAGCTGTCCCTCTCGTTCCCTGGTGCGTTCCGCCCGGCGTGTCCGGCGAGCTTCTTCCTCTGCCTCGCGCTGCCGCCGCTTCTCGGCCGACCTAGCTTTCTGATCCTCCTCGGCCGCACGCGCGCGTGCCCTGTTCTCTTTGGCCCGGAACTCGGCGATGACCCCCTGATCGCGTTTGTCCACCTCAACCACGAGCATGCCGAGCGCTTCCCACTCCTCGCTGTCGAGGTGGGTGCGAATCGATCCGAGGTTGATTCGCTCCTCGGGGCTGCGGCCTGCGTCCGGTCCGGTAGAGATCAACTTGGGAATGTGCTCGGCGAGATACCAGGCCCTCCGTTCGGGCCAGTCCCGCCACGATGCGAGCAGCTTGATCAGGAGTTGGCGTGCGGCAGCGTCCACGCTCACCCCTCAGATCGAGCCGGAATCAGGTCGAGACGATCATGGCAGCCGGCGGGCGTTCGGGAGGTGGATCTGGCGAGCGGCGCATTGGTGCCATGCGGACAGGGCTACTAGGCAGTGATGGCCCAGCCGTGTCTTTGCATGCTCGGCGCGCTGACGCTTAATAACTCGATCATCTTCTAGTCGAAGCGCCTGTCGGACCGCGCGGCTACGGTGTCGATCGTGAGCGAGATCAATGTTGAATTCTGCTTCTATGACGATCCAAAGTACGTCACGGATGCGGACCGCGACAGCTACATCTTGCAGGACTGGCATCGGCAGCTGTGGAGCAAGGACCTTCCAAGCGGAGACAGGCTGCAGTGGGTTGTAGAGCCCGGGGAGTATCTGACCTGCGCGGGGCCTTACGGCCCTGTACGCGTTTCCAGCGACACAATCGCGACGACTCATTCGAGGTACCCGGTCATTCAGCATTCCCGGTTGTGGGCAGATCTGAGCCCAGAGGAGCAAGACCGCTATGAGCATGCTTTCTACAGAATCGGCGGCTTCATCATCTTCCCCGTTCACGGTGATTCACTGAACCAGCTACGTGGCCGGGACTCGAAGATCGCCGATCGGTTCGACCTCACACTCGAGTGCATCCGGCAGCACTACCTCGGCCAGCAGGGGAACCCGCTTTCAGCTGGGCTCGAGGTCGACGCCGAATATTTTCGGCTCTTCGGCGAAGGGTCGAGCGGGTTCGCTGCCTACGTCGACTTCTTCCATCTCCAAGACCTCGTCGGGGGCAACACCATCAAATGGCTGGATGACTTCGACGGCAACGAGTGGAACTTCGGGGCGCCGCCGCTACCGCAGTCGCCATTGGCGTACCGCTACTACCTCGACAATGTCGCTGCCTTCGTCTCCGCCAGGAACCGCCGGATCCAAGACTGGTGGGACGCGAGCGACAATGGTTAGCAGATCACCTTTTCCGGAGTGACGTCGTCGGAGTGTGTCCAAGCGCATGGCATGTCTCGTGGCGCACGCCGACCTACTTGGCGTCTGAAGGCCGGACTGGTGGCGCTGCAGAAGGGTCCCGCCACCGGGGGCGGTGGGCGGGCGCCTTGAGCTCGTTACTGAGAAGCGGTATAGGCGTCGAGCACAGCCTTGGGGAGTCGACCACGGTCTGACACTTGGTGTCCGCTCTCCTTTGCCCACGCGCGGACGGCAGCCAGATCTACTGCGGAGTTCCCGGAGTTCCCGGAGTTCGCGGAGCGCTTGGCTCGCGCAGGGCGGGTCGCAGCTGAACGCCGACCACTCACCTTGGTGCCAGCCTCGACGTATGGCCGGAGGGCCTTCTCCAGGGCCTTTCGGTTCTTGCTGCTGAGGTCGATCGCGTATTCGGTTCCCTCGAATGCGAAGCGAACTTCGCGTGCATTTGCGGAGCCGTCGATATCGTCGCTGACCTGAACAATAGTGGTCTTTGCCATGGCGGGATCGTCCCGCCTCGTTTCTCAAATGTCCAACTGCATGCGGCCCTACCAACTCAGGGACAGTGCCGCCGGCCAGACGCTGACCACCTGCAGATGCCAGGCA
>JBGTHI010000137.1:0-8617 GCA_041746295.1 Myxococcaceae bacterium | reverse complement strand
TTTCGACGGTGCGCCTGGCCTCAGCCGATAGCGCGGCGATCTCCGGCGGCAGCTTCTGACGCTCGGTGACGATGCCTTTCCGCCGGGCAGCGACGCGCTCCTCCACCCCCACCGCGACCTCAGCGGCGAGCGTTCCGTCGGCGGTCGCCTCGCGTAGGCGCTCGACGACGTAGTCCTCGATGGCGTCCGCCGGGAGCGGCGACGACGGGCAGGCTTCCTTGCCCTCTTTGTCCCGCTTCACGCATCGGTAGTAACGGTGCTCGGTCCGAGCCTTTCGTGTCGACGCCGGTGTGAAGCCGGATCCGCAACACGCGCACCGGAGCACGCTGCGCAGAATGTACTCGGGGTTCCGTCCGTGAGTCGCCGTTGTCCTCGTCGCGCCGTCGAGCTGCGCTTGAGCGCGCGCGAACGTCGCGAGTTCGATCAGCGGCGTGTGCTCGGCCTTGTGCAACTCGCCGCAGAGTCAGGCGGCAGCAGGCTGCTTCCGGATGCCTCTTGAAGCGCAGTCTATTTTGATTCTATTTCGCCTCTACACATGCTCTTAAGCAAGGTCGCATGAATCCAACCCGGAGACAGTCAAGACATCGCTGACAGTTGACTAGAGAGTTACAGCTCGATTCTTGGGGGTGACAGGTCCATGCCACCGAGGGAGATGAGCTGACTCGAGATGGTGCTGCTGACAGTAGGGTCGACTGGTGTCAGCAGAGAGGTGCTGACAGGCGAATCGCTGGGCCGCAGCGGAGCTAAGGCCGAGTCAATTGGAGCGACTTCGATGGTGCCGAAATCGATGTCGAAGAAGCGAGCTCTCCATCGCAAGAGCCCTTCTCGTTTGAGACCGACGAGTTGCCCGCGTAGCGTGCTGCTGAGAAACACGATGTCGTTACTGATAGAGACCGTGCCGCCCGAAGAGACGCGCCTCGGCTCCCAATCAGCGGGGTAGCTCGGGACGCAGAGTGCCAGCGAGCGCCGTTCCGAATTGCGGTAGACCTCCGCCGGCGTTTTTTCGCCGAGACCGTCGTGCGGGCGGACCTCGTTGAAGTCCACCATCCACCTGTCACAGATGCGCTGCTGAGCCCGTCGGCTGACTGCCGGGTTTCGCTCGAGTTCACTCAAGTCTCGATGCATCCTCCTCATGGCCGCCATTGTCCTGGGGGCATCCGGGGCGTGAGCGGACGATGCGGATGCCGAGCGACAGAAACCAGATGGCCAGCTGGCTCAGTCCGCCCCGGGCCTGCATGCAGACGAAGGGCGGGCCATTGTCGGATTGAATGGCCAGAGGCAGGCCATGTCGCTCGAAGAGCTGCTCCAGGACGGCTCGGACGTACCTGCTCCGGTACAGCTCGAGAAGTCTCACCGCGAGGACTTTGCGGCTGAAAGCATCACGGACGGTGAGCGGCTCGCAGCGTTCGAAATTTCGGGCGCGCCAGCATTCAGGAGCACCCCCAAGCAGCTGGTGCTCTACCGAGATCGTCTCGCCTCACTCGCGGCCGCCGAGCACCAAGTGCTACGGGAGGAGCTTCAGGCCCTTCTCACCCAGCTGTCCGCCGTGGGCGCTGCGGAAGCCCTTCAGCCCATCAGCACCGGTGCCTAAAGCTACATCGAAAGTTACATCGAACCCCACATCCAACCCTACATCGCCGCGTGTATAGCTCGATGTAACTTTCGGTGTAGGGCTGCGTGTAGGGCTCGCTCGAAAAAGCTGAGGCCCTTCGGGCCTCTTGGTCCCACCCCCAACACCGAAAAAGCACTGTCTGCTTCACCAGCCTGGTCCCAGACCACTCCCTCCCAACGACGGGGAGAGAGTGGTCTGGGACCAAGTTCAGCAGACAGAGAGGAAGGAGGTTGGGGGTGGGACCAAGAACAAGCAGTGAAGCAAAGAGAACAACAGATAATCAATTTCAAACAAATATATAACAAATGAAAAACAACAAAAACCAACAACAGACCGCGAACACAAAAGAGGGCATCGCGAGTGACGCGACTTCGGACGGCACCAAGGATGCGGACCTGAGAAGCCGGATGCAGTTAACGGACAGAGACCGTCAGTTGATGGGCCTTCTGTCATGGGTTCGGCATCTGACCGAGGACCAGATTGGGAGGCTCATCTACTCTGGCCGAAGCCCCATAAACCTGCGCAAGCGGATCCTCCTCCTGTCCGGGTTCAGCAAGAAGAGCTTCCGGTCGCCGTACCTCCGAAGGCTCCAGTACCGCACCTTAGAGGGAGCCCTCGTCCCTGTCTGGGTGCTGCGAGCTGGGCTACCGGATCGCGGAGACGGTGTTGGGGAAGGCCCTCAAAGTCCCGCGCGCCGACATAAGCCTGGACTTTCTTCGCCATGAAGTCACGCTCAACGAGCTGTTTGTCCAACTGGCAGCCCCGAAGGGCCAGACTTACGCCCGGGCAAAATTGCGCGGCTGGAGTTGGCGGTCGAGCGATTCCGCCCGACGCGCCTGGACCCAGTATGACGTGGTCGCCGGCCAGTCGAGAGATCGCCTCATCTGTCCGGATGCCATCCTCGAACTTTTCACGGCCCGGCGAAGGCTTTTTCTGGAGTGCGAGATGGGAGGGCACCCATCCAGTCCGCCAGCGACGAAAAGACCGGGACGACTCCCGCCAAGGCGGAGCGGTACGAAGAGTATTTCCTGGGCCACCCGGAAGGCGGCAGTGCCAGAAAGAGCTTCTATACCCGCGACCACCCCGATGGGTTTTTGCCCGAGCTGATTTTCCTTGTCCACTCGAGCCGCCGCCAGAAGAGTGTCTCCACCGCCATTGACCTCTGGCGGCAGAAGAGGGCGGACCCCCGGTTGCGAATTCGCGCCCTCACGCAGGAGACCGCCGCCGCAGAGCTGAGGGAATGTCTCCCGGCCTTGGGGACACCTACCCCCGCTCCCAAAGCACTTCCTCTCTTAGCTCGGTCTGAAATCCTTTTGCTCCGCGACTTCTTCAGCGCAACCGTAGTGACTCTGAGAGACCTCCGCGCGAAGGCACGCTCTGCCGGAAAGCAGCCGCCCAGCTATCCGCCACAAGCCGAAGAGATGAAGGCGCTGATCACCCGCCTCACGACTCCGTCCATGGCCGGGAGACCCTCATGAGCGGGAAAGCCATGGCGGCGGCCCCGCCTCCCAGGCGAGGTTTTCACCTCGTCCTCCAGCTCTTCCTCACGGCGGGACTGGCCACGGCCCTTCTGGAAATGGCCCTCGACCTTCGCCCGGAAAAAGCGAGCTGCATTTCACCGTCCTGATCAGGAACGACAACCGTCGGCCCCGGCCGGTCCAGCTCAAGTCCTTCTGCGGCCCAGGGGGATGACTTCGAGCGAGTCATCACCGTGATGCTCCCCCACGAGGACTGAGGCGCACTGCCTTGGGAACGACCTTGCGAGGCGCTCTCTCTTCAGTGGTTTCTCGCCTCGTTTTCGTGCCGAGGCCATCTGCGACCGGCTCGCTCACAACGCGCATCGCATCAAGCTCAGCGGTGAGTCGATCCGAAAGACAAAGGGCTCAAGTCGTGAACCAACGTCCGGCGTACGGGGCCGCCTCCGCGAGCTAAAGCTCGCTCCGGCGGGGCGGCGCGCCCCATCAACACGAGGTCTGGACCACAGAGGCAAAGGGAACTAAGTCACGCGAAGAAATCCCGGCGTCGTCACGCTCTGGGGGTGATCGCGATGGTCCGGAATCGCTGATCGGCTTCCGTCGGAATCAGTGATCGGCATGGTCGGAATACGCAGCAGAAGCCCCTATCCGCTTCTGCGTTGGCCTGACGAACCACGACGCGGCGCTGTCCTCTTCTTCGGAGGAAGGGCGCGGGCAGCGCGGGTGCCCGTTACCTTTTTTGTCGAAGCTTGAGCACGTAGAACGGGGCCACCACGCGTTCCAGCGCCGAGATGCACATCAAAGGAGCGCCCGAGCGCATGGGCCACGCGGTCCAGCGTGGCGACCGTGGGGTTACTCCCAGGACGCTCGAGGCGGGCAACCATCTGCTGCTGCACGCGCATCTTTCGCGCCAACTCGGCCTGCGTGAGGCCGGCCTCTTCTCGAGCGAAGCGAATTGCCAGCAGCGCCGAGAACTGGGCGGACACCGGCACCCACATAACGCGGCCACCACGGGGGGCCCGCGGCACGCGGCGAGGAGGCCTGGGAACCGGCTCCGAATCCTTCAGGTGCTGTTCCAGGCGGCCTTCTAGAGCGTCTTTCGCCATGGCTAGAATCTCCGCGTCCGAGTCGGCGAACGTCGAGCACTCAGAGCCGTCTTGAAAGACGAACAGCGCCAAGGTGGCGCCCCCTTCGTGAGTGATGATTGCAGGGTACTCCATGGTGTTCTCCCCTATCTCAGCTTCACGCCGCTCTGCCGCTCGATGCTCTTCAACGTCCCCAGCGGGATGTCCTTACGAGGGTGAGGGACCGTCACCTTTCCCGGCTTCTCGTCATGTTCCAGATGGTGGTGACTGCCTCGGATCGTGACGACCCTCCATCCCGCAGCCCTCAATCGCCGAAGTACCGCGCGCGAATCCATCTGGCCCATCTAACAACATTTAATATGTTAGGCCAGAACCATCGACACCGCAATACACGCCCCTCGAAAGGTCGAGATCAGCACCCGGCAGGGGAGGCAGCCAAGCGCCTTGCTATCACGGGGACGCCCATCCGCCCGCCCTCAGACGAAGGGCTCGAGGTTCCGGTGGCTATCAAGAAACGTCGACCCACGAAGAATCCATCGCTCGCCAAGCGAAAGCCTGGCCGCCCCAAAGGCAGCAAGAGTCGCTCCAGTCCCGACGTCACCCCCGCGGCGCCAGCGAGCGGCTGGGAGGACGTTCTGGCGCATGGCGCCCGGGTCGTGTTCGGCGACCTTGTACGGAGGCTTGCCTTGCGGGCACCTTCCCTTCCGGCGAATCAACGCGCGTCCCAAGACTCGTAGCGCTCGTCGCTGTGTCCCACCAGGCGGCGGAGCTGCCAATGAGACGCTGACCGCCGCGCCCTTCTTGGGTCTTGAGTTCGTCGCCGCCAACTGGCATCCAGGCCGGATGGACACCCTACCCGGTCCCATCGCCCGAAAAGTCATCTTCCAAGTGCGCGGCCTCGAGGCCCAAAAGGTCGTGGACCTTCATGCCTGGGGCGACGCCAAGAAGCAGGCCGAGCGAATCTACGACGAAAGTCGACCTTCCAAAGACACACTCGACGAAGTGGGCCCGGAGTTCGCGATCTATACCTACGTGAACAATTGGGCGGTCAGCATGTTGGAACTGCTCCAGGAGCTGCCGGAGCTGCGCAAGTACATGCGGAAGTTCATCGAGGCCGAAGAGGAGTACATGCCCAGCGGGCCGCCGATGAGCCCCCTCACGAGGTCCTTCTTCTACCATTGGGCGCTCTATGACCTGACCATTGGCGTCAAGCGCGAGACGATGGGTTCCATTCTGCTCGAAATCGGTCGGGCGCTGAAGATGCCACCGGACTTCTTGGCCACCCTCGAAAAGCTTGTGAGCGGTCGCCTCGGTCTCTACCTCCACGAAGGCGTTCAGGGTGAGGACATTCTCCTCAAGGAGCTGCTCACCGACGAGCGGCACCGTGCCATCTGCGCCAGTGGCCACAGCGGGTCGCCAGGTGAACTCTGGCTCGCGCGCGTGCTGCTGCCACCGGCGCCGGGAGCGCGAGCGGTGGTCATGACGACCCCCTATCTAATTCTCAAGCCGAGCGTGCCCGACTGGCTGGAGTACCTCCAGCGGACCCTGCCGGCGACACAGCGCGAAGACCCTCGGAAGGCCTTCGAATACCTCATGAAGTTCGGGCTCCAACCCAACTACTGGCCCGAGTACGTGTTCGAGGCCTACGTGAACCACCTCCCGGAGGTGATTTTCCTACGGGGTCTCCCAGACGTGCCGGAGAGTCGACCACACTCGAGAGTCAACTCGTAGGCGCGCGACCATCCGATCGCGAACTCGAACGTTCTTCTTCACAAGAGCCGCCTGCTCGGGACCGGACAGCGAGGTGTCGTTGACCGGTTCGGCCGTCCGGAAGACCCACTCGAAGGCGAAGGGCCACGCAGGCGCGCAGCCAACCGCGTGAAGCGCGACGTGGCTTGGTCGTTCTTGATGGCGACCGCCAGCGCCCGCCTGCTGCCGACGAGCACGACAAGGCGACGGCCCCGCATCATACCAGTGTAGAGCAGATTCCGCTGGAGCATCACGACGCAAGGTAAACGTCGGATGCGGTGGAAGGACTTGGTGTGCCGCACCTGTCCTCCTCACGGAAGCCGACAGCGACCGCTTTCCGTAGCTGAGCTCCCCTAGGTTCCCTAGGTCGATTTGACAAGATGCTATTTAGCATCTTAAAAAGCTCGGACAGGAGAAAACTGCCTTATGGGACGCCTACCCTCAACCGCCGGCGGACTGACCGCCACCACGCTTCGTCTCTCTACCGCCCAGGTTGCCTGGCTCGCCCGTGAGGCCAAGACCGCCGGCAACGCCAATGAAGTCGTCCGGGAAGTCTTGGACGACGCGATGTCTCTTTACGGCCTACCCGCCTCGGTGGTGGAGCAGCTGCGGGCGGACGCCGAGAGCAAGGGCCTCAAGCTGAACACCTACCCAGAGCGCAAGGAGTACCTCCGACGCGTGCTGATGCTCCGCTACGACGCCTTGGTTCGAGGCGAGTCGCCCAAGCTGGGCGCCTCACCCGCGAAGTCCGGCAAGAAGTAGCCGCCTTCCCCGGGCGCTCGATCCGCTCCGGGTCTCACCAGTTCTTCGCTGTACCTACTGGACGCTGGCATCCGGCGCCCTTCACAGGAGGAGTTCGTCCAATGTCGCCCGTTTTCAACCCCGCTCGCCCCACCTTCTTTCGCAGCCACGTCCACCTTGAAGGCTGCATCTTCACCCTCGTGATGTTGCTGAGGCCCATGGCGCACGCGGCCGACTACTCGGGCAAGGCGCTGTTCGATTGTGCGATGCCCTTCGCCATCTTCCTGGGGCTGGACGCCATCTGCGTGGCGATTGAGGAAATCTCTCAGGGAGGGCGCTCACGATGAACGCACAAGACAGCGGCATCCATACCTTCACGGGCATACCAGAAACTCTCGAACGCCTCTCCAATGCATCCAACACCGCCGATCGCCTCTCCAGCCTACTGACGGTCGATGAGGCGGCTACCTTCCTTCGGATCAACCGAAAGACGTTCTATTCGGCGGTCCAGAAAGGGCTGGTACCGGGAGTCATTCGAATCGGCCGGGTCATTCGCATTCACCGAACAGCTTTGCTAGACCCTTCGGCGGTACGTGTGGGTACCGACACTCATGGAGTCAAAAAATGAGTGTCAGAAGACGGAAGTGGCAGGACAAAAGCGGAAAGGTGAAATGGGCTTGGCAGGTGAAGTTCGTGTTCAAGCACGCAGACGGGACCGAGGAGCGGGTCCAGCAAAATAGTGCCGTGAACACGAAGGAGGGCGCTAAAGAGTTCGAGCGTCAGCTTCGCCAAGCTCTCCTAAACCCAAAGCCGGTCGAGGAGGTGAAGCTGGAGAGTTTAGCCCCGACGTTTGCAGCGTTTGCGGGTGAGTTCCTCCAATGGTCCAACACAAATAAGAACAAGCACGGAACGCTCCTATTCAAGCGATACACCCTTGAGGTGCATCTGATCCCATTCTTCGGGCTCACTCCCTTGAACCGAATCGACTTCAAAACGATCGAGTTCTTCAAAACGCATATGACTGAGAAGAGCGTCGTTTGGAGGAAGAGGCCGACCCCCGGAAAACCCGCGAAGGGCAAACCCCTGGGAGCCAAGGCGATCAACAACGTCCTTGGCGTTCTGGGAACGATCTTGAAGCTCGCGCAGAAGTACAAGCACCTCGTCGAGCTCCCTCTCATTGAAAAGCTCCCCGCCCAAAAGCCTGGTTTCGACTACCTCACGTTCGAGGAAGCCGATCGCCTGATCGATAAGGCGGACCCGGGATGGAGGGCGATGCTGGTCACAGCCCTCGACTCGGGTCTCCGGCTCGGGGAACTGTGCGGGCTCAAGTGGTCGGATGTGGATCTAGACAGACGTTCTATCCACGTCCAACGGACTATCTACCGCGGGGTCGAGGGACTGCCGAAGAATGGCAAAGCACGACGGGTGGAGATCACCCGAAGGGCAGTGGGCGCACTCCGGAGTCATCGGCATCTGCGCGGGCCTTACGTCTTCTGCCAAGAGGACGGCAGCCCGTACCCTCAATCGAAACTTCGGTACCCGCTCCGACGGGCTCTGAAGCGCGCTGGGATCACGAGGGAGACCGGTAAAGTAGGCTGGCACGATCTGCGCCATACACATGCGAGTCACCTCGCGATGTCTGGAATCCCACTCGCGGCTATCCGTGATCAGCTGGGGCACTCAAGCATCGCAATGACTGAGAGGTACGCGCACCTCTGCCGGGAACATCGTATCGAGATGATCGACGTTCTCGAGCGGCGCCGCAGAGAAGTGACACTAGGGGGACAAGCGGCGGAACATGGGTTCAAATCCGCCGGTGACGCCACTCCCCGGGCCAAGGCCCGGGGCTTCGCGGCCCAGGCTACGCTTTTCGCTTCCTGCGAGTGACCTTCGGGCTGCGTGATTGTTTGAGTCGCTTCACTCTCTTCCTGAGCTTCGTACGGGCGAAAAGCTCC
>JBGTHI010000136.1:0-10434 GCA_041746295.1 Myxococcaceae bacterium | reverse complement strand
GCGCTCCACGGTTCGCTCCCGCCGGTAAGGACCGTCTTGTCGGTGGCAAGCACCGCCCACTTCACGCTGGTGGATCCGGTGTTGAGGACCAAGACGCGCATCATGGGAGCGCTCTCGTCGAATCATCGCCGACGCTGTCATTCCAGACGTGGATGACGGGCTCGGTGAGATCGTGGTCATAGCCAAGAATGCTCAAGGACGCGGTCGCGAGCAGAAGGCGGCGCCCTTCGATCGGCGCAAGTCCGATCCAGCGCACGGCAAGAATGCGCATAACCTCACGATGGCCGAAGAGAAGTACGTTGCCACCGCGTGAGCGAATGCGGCCGATGACACGGTCCGCGCGCGCGCCCACGGAATCGAGCATCTCGCCGTTTGGGCAGCCGTCGCGGAAGAGGCGCCAACCGGGGTGAACAATCTCAATCTCGGTCGTTCGTCTGCCTTCGTAGGTGCCGTAGTCCCACTCCATCAGATCATCATCAGCCTCGACGCGAGCGTGCGGCATCGCGAGTTCGGCGGTACGGTGGGCGCGCTGCAGAGGACTCGAGAAGATGCGATCGATGCGCAATGCAGTTAAGGTCGGACCTAGTGCACGCGCCTGGCGCTCTCCCTGCTCGGTCAGTGGAAGGTCGGTACGGCCGGTATGTTGCGCTGTCAGCGTCCACGCGGTCTCGCCGTGGCGCACCAGGTAGACCCGTGGAAGCTCGGGGTTCATGTCCTTACTCCGTCGCAATGCCGAACTTTGCTGGCACGGCTCTCCACATCGCAAAGTCCGACTTCCCTGCCGCTTGTGTGCTTCACGAGTAGACCTCCCGGCGTTCCAGTTCCGACACCTTGGCCAGACGCCGACGACGCCGCTCTGCGCCGTTGAATCACGCAGCGAGAAACGTTGCGACTAGTTCCCATGCGAGCGCCTGGCCGATCACGAGTCCACCCAGACAGATCACGTTCAGATCGTCGTCCTCGACCCCCTGACGCGCGGAGAAAGTCTCGTGAATCAGACAAGCGCGCACGCCCGGCACCTTGTTGGCGACGACGCACGCGCCGACGCCACTGCCGCAAATTGCGACGCCACGGTCGCTCTCCCCGCTCACGGCGGCACGTGCCATGGGCACGACGAAGTCGGGATAGTCATCGTCCGCCGTCGGCTGACTATCGCCAAAGTCAACCACGCTGTACCCGGCTTCGCGCAACCTTCCGGCCATCTGTTCCTTCAACCCATAGGCGACCCCAATACGCCTCGGCGCTCTTGCGGAAGCGGCTGTCATGCTGACCCCCCTTCCATCGCCGTGCTGTACTCGCCACGGCGCGCGGCCTGGTTGCACCGGGCTCGGTGATAAAGGGCTTGCTGCGCCTTCAACACGTTTGCCTCGTTGCCCCTCCAAATCTCCAGGGCCGGTTGCTGAATGGCACGGGCAAACGAGAAGGAAATCGCCCACGGCGCTCGCGCCTTGGACCGCACATTCATGGCATTCAATCGCGCCGAGGCGAGTTCGCCGGGTTGGCCTCCCGACAAGAACGCGATCCCAGGAACCGCAGCGGGCACCCCTCGCAAGAGGCACCTCACCGTGGCATCGGCCACGTCGTCCACCCCTTCCTGCTTGGGGCAGGTCGATCCTGGAAGCACCATGCTGGGCTTCAGGATCATGCCCTCGAGCATCACGCGTTGGGTGTAGAGGTGGATGAAGACCGCACGCAGAACTTCCTCCGTGACCTCGGCGCAGCGCTCCAGTGTATGCGCGCCGTCCATGAGCACTTCTGGCTCGACCACGGGGACGAGGCCTGCCTCCTGGCACAGTGCTGCATAGCGAGCCAGTGCCTGGGCGTTGGCTTCTATGCAGCCCCGGCTCGGAAGCTTCTCAGCCACGGCAAGAACCGCTCGCCACTTGGCAAAGCGGGCCCCCACTCGAGCGTACTCAGCCAGTCGTTCACGCAAGCCGTCGAGGCCCTCGCTGCTCTGCTCTTCTGGATGCCCCGCTAGGTCCGCTTCACCGGTGTCTACTTTGATGCCGGGAACCATTCCCGCATCGATGATGGCCTTCACGAATGGAGTGCCGTCTCGCCGACTCTGGCGGATGGTCTCGTCGTAGAGGATGACACCACTGATGCAGGCATCGAGACCGGGTGTGCTGACAATCATTTCCCGATAGGCGCGCCGAGCGTCCTCCGTCTCGGGAATCCCGAGAAGCGCAAATCGTCTGTTGCACGTCGGAGTACTCTCATCCATCGCCAGCAGGCCCTTGTCGGCGGCGAGCAGAGTCCTCGAGGTCTCCATGAGCTCGCGGGCATTCATCGGAGTAGCTCCGCCGCCGGCTCTCGTTTGCCTGCGTCGCGAGGAGTCTTCATTTTTCGAGCCTCCTGCGTATCAGTTGCAGTTCCCGTCGGCCCTTCGCACCGGGCTTGGGATAGGCCATGTCCAGCCCCTTGCAACACTGTGGAAGCGTTACATGCTCTCTCTTCGACGTTGGCAACGCTGAGTTTCCAGTTCCTGTCCGGATCATCGATGCGCTTCCTGCTCGAGCTCCTCGGCGCTCGGCTCCTTGAAGCTAGACACCTGGCAGCCCTGCGGATTGACGCCTGACATGACCTACCGACTCGCGCCGTCTTTGCCGGCAGCGTCCGTACCCTGGACAATACCAACACGTCACGAGAATCTACCGTCAGCGTGGTCTCGGGTGCGCGTCCCTTTGAGGGTGCCTCCACGCCGGAGATCACGTCGAGCAACTCCACGTCGATGCTGCTCTGTCGCAATCGGTGGCAACGTCCGTTGAGCTCACCGCGGTTGCGCTCCAGAAACTGGCTCCGCACCTCTTGCAACCGATGCCAAAGTGTCGCGCTCATTTTCCGGCCCTGTTTCCGTTATCGCCGTGGTTCTTGGCCTTTGCATCGGGGGGCGGAGTGCCGGAAGGAGCCTTCAACAGGTTCTCTCCGTCGTTCAATGGCTGGACCTGCCGTGCCTGTTCCTTGATCACGCCGGCTTCGCTTGACAACCCGCCCTCCGCTTGAGTGGATGCCACATCGGGTTCGTCGCGCGGAGGTTTAATTGGCAAGCGCTTAACGGGCCCGACGTCGTGAGTCTCCCCCGCTTTTCGGTCGAGCATCGTGACGGGGATGCCCTGCGGAAAGATGACCTCTCGGGCCTCGTCGGGCATCGAGATGCCTCGCTGCTGAAAGGCGAGTTTCACCAGCCGGATCACCGACGACCGTACTTTCAGCCAACTGTGTTCGCGGCCGTTGAGCCACAAATAGACGCGCAGGTTGATCGTCGCCCGCCCCATGCTGTCGGCCAACACCCACGGCTCGGGGTCGTTCAGAACGGCCGGGTGGTCCGCCAACACCTTCCGTGCGATATCCTGCGCTTCGTTGATCGAATCGTCGTAGCCGATCCCGACGACGAAGTCCTCGCGCCGGTTGGCGTTCGCTGTGAAGTTGCGGAGGTTGTTCTTGTAAACACTGGCGTTCGGGATCTGCACCAGGTTGCCTTCGAGTGTCATCAGGATCGTCGTGCGGACGTTCAGCTGTTGCACGTACCCCGTCACGCCGGTGACCTCGACCAGGTCGCCCGTCTCGAAGGGCCGCTGCCCGCTGAGGAAGATACTGGCGAGAAAATTCTCGGTGATGTCCCGAAAGGCGATGCCGAGGGCCAGACCGACCAGGCCGGTGCCGCCGACGACCGTCAGGGCCAGTTGGGTCAGGCCGGACACTCGCAGAACGATGTAGAAGCCGAAGAGGAACACCAACACGCCCATTCCCCAGGCCATCACGCCTCGCAGCAGCTTCGCTCGGACCCGTCGACGAAGGAACGCCCGCGCTCCCCGGTTCACCAGCACGCCGGCTCCGGCGGACAGCGCCAAGATGACGAGCCCGAAAAGGAGAACGGGAAGCGAGCGGACGAAGTCCCGCCAGAGGGCGCGCAGCCCACTCCAAGCAGGACTGAAATCCCAAACCGACGGTTCGAGCACCTCCATCCGGTTGGCCACGGCGACGACATCCTGGGTGCTCCGTGCCAGATCGCCGGCCCATTTCTTGAGTTCGACGGTCTCCGCCGGCCCGTTCAGGAAGACGACTCCTTCTCGGACCTCGACGCGCGGGTCGGTGAACCAGCCGGTGGCATCGAGGACGCTCTGCAGCCGCGTGCGGATTTCCTCATCGTGCGCGACGGGCGTGACGTCCACCTGCGCGAGCACAGGTGAAAGGTCTTCCACGGAACCGCCGGCAGGGCCCGGCAGTTCTTCGGCTTGCCCGACCGGCTCCTCCGCCGCGACCGTCGAAGTTGCGCCACACAGAGCACCGAGCAACACCGCCCGCAACAGTCCCTTATCGGAGCGGTATGCTGATCGCTGCACGCGAACACTCCCCTTCAGATCCGGTCGATCGGCTCTGAAGGTCTGGCCTCTCATGACCGCCACTTCCAGTTGCGAATTTCCGGCATGTCTTGACCGTGCTTGGCTATGTACCGCTTGTGCTCGATCACCTTTTCCTGGAGCTGCATCTTGAGGGCGGTGCCTTTTTCACCCGTTGCTGCTACCCGGTCGACGGTGTCCATAACGAGGTGGAAGCGGTCCAAGTCGTTGAGCACCGTCATGTCGAAGGGGGTGGTGATCGTGCCCTCTTCCTTGTAGCCGCGGACGTGGATGTTCTCGTGGTTCGTGCGGCGATACGTGAGCCGGTGGATCAACCATGGGTAGGCGTGGAATGCGAAGATGACCGGCCTATCCTTGGTGAAGAGGGCATCGAACGCTGCGTCGCTCAGTCCGTGGGGATGCTCGGATTGAGGCTGCAGCCTCATGAGGTCGACGACGTTGACCACGCGGACTTTCAGGTCAGGAAGGTGCTCACGCATGATTGAGACGGCGGCGAGCGTCTCCAGCGTGGGCACATCGCCGCAGCAGACCATGACCACATCGGGCACAGCGCCTTGGTCGTTCGAGGCCCACTGCCAGATGCCGATGCCCTCGGTGCAGTGCTTGACGGCTGCGTCCATCGTCAACCACTGCGGAGCCGGGTGCTTGCCCGCGACTACGAGGTTCACGTAGTGGCGGCTGCGCAGGCAATGGTCCATCACCGACAGCAGACAGTTCGCGTCCGGCGGAAAGTAGGCTCGAACGACCCCCGCTTTCTTGTTCACGACGAGGTCGACGAAGCCGGGATCTTGGTGCGTGAACCCGTTGTGATCCTGACGCCAGACGTGCGAGGCTAGGAGGTAGTTCAACGAGGCAATCTTGCGTCGCCACGGCAGACCCGCTGCAACCGTGAGCCACTTGGCGTGCTGGTTGAACATCGAATCGATGATGTGGATGAACGCCTCGTAGGAGTTGAAGATCCCGTGCCGCCCCGTGAGCAGGTAGCCTTCGAGCCAGCCCTCGCACTGGTGCTCGCTGAGCATCGAGTCCAGGACGCGCCCGTCCGGAGCTAGAAACTCGTCGTTCGGCAGGGTCGCGGCGTCCCATTGACGGTTGGTCACCTCAAAGACGGCTCCGAGTCCGTTGGAGACCGTCTCGTCCGGTCCGAATATCCGGAAGTTCCGTTGCTGACTGTTGAGCTTCGTCACATCGCGCAGAAACGGCGCAAGTACACGCGTGTCGCCGACACCACCCACTCCGGGCGTAGGAACGTTCGCCGCGTAGTCCCGGAAATCAGGCATCCGCAGGTCCTGCAGCAACACGCCGCCGTTGGCGTGCGGATTGGCGCCCATGCGCCGTTCGCCCTTGGGCGCGAGCTCAGCCAGCTCCGGCTTCAAGCGGCCCCGTTCATCGAAGAGCTCCTCTGGCCTGTAGCTCCTCATCCAAGCATCGAGCAGCGCGAGGTGTTCGGGATGGGCGCGCGGGTGGAGCGGGACCTGATGCGCCCGGAAGGTGCCTTCCACCTGCAAGCCATTAACTACCGTGGGCCCCGTCCAGCCCTTGGGCGACTTGAGGACGATCATCGGCCAGCGAGGGCGGGCGAGATTTCCCTCGACCCGCGCGTTCTGTTGAATGCTCTTGATCTGCTCGACCGCAGCGTCGAGCGCTCTGGCCATCGCTTCGTGCATCAGCGCCGGCTCGTGACCTTCGATGAACAGAGGCGACCACCCATAGCCTCGGAGCAACTGCTCCAACTCCTCGTGCGTGATGCGGGCGAGGAGCGTTGGGTTGGCGATCTTATAGCCATTGAGGTGCAAGATCGGCAGCACGGCGCCGTCCGTGGTCGGGTTGAGAAACTTGTTGGAATGCCACGCGGTCGCCAGTGGTCCAGTCTCGGCCTCGCCATCGCCGACCACGCAGGCCACGATGAGCTTGGGATTGTCGAACACCGCCCCAAAAGAATGGCTGAGCGAATAGCCGAGCTCGCCGCCCTCGTGGATCGAGCCCGGGCACTCGGGCGATGCGTGGCTGGGAATACCTCCGGGAAACGAGAACTGAAGAAAGAGCTTCTGCAGCCCGCTCTCGTCCTGACTGATGTCGGGATAGATCTCGCTGTACGTTCCCTCCAGATACGTGTTTGCGACGACCGCCGGACCGCCATGACCGGGGCCGGACACGTAAATCATGTCGAGGTCGTATTTCTGGATGATCCGATTGAGGTGAACGTAGACGAAGTTTTGCCCGGGGGTCGTGCCCCAGTGCCCGAGCAGCATGTGCTTCACATCCGCGAGCGTCAGAGACCGCTTGAGTAGCGGATTGTCGAAGAGGTAGATCTGGCCGACCGAGAGATAGTTCGCCGCACGCCAATAGGCATCGATTCTGTGCAGCAGCTCCGGGGTTAGCGTTGGCGTCTTCATGGTTTGATCTCTCCCCTCGCGATCATCGATGCAGTTGTTGGCGGCGCGAGACGTCCTCGAGCCCGAGCTGCGCACAGGCAGGCCCCGAATATGGACCCCCGGCCAATTTGGGAGTTCCACAGCAGCCACGCCACTGTCCCGCCGAACACCCCATTTGTTTTCAAGGCTTGAGGTAATCGACGAACAGTCCCCCCTCGCCCGCGGAGCAAGGTGGCGCACGCAGCGGCGATGAATGATCCCGCCCAATGCCTTTCATCAATCCGCAGAACGCTCTTGGCCGCGAGATGGTTCCCCGGCCAGGCCCCGCGAGATCTCTGTTCAAGTCGCGGTGGCATAGCGGGGGCTCTCCGTCCGTCGTTGTTCTCGGCGCTGACGCACCATTTTGGGGAGCTCCAGACTTAGGAGCGGGATGGCGCCGATAGCGAAAAGGACCAGACAGTCCGTAAGTGGTATCCACGACGTCTTCAGGAAGCAACCAAGCATCGCGTTATGCTGACTCCACACCTGAAGCACGAAGGAGACGGCAACCACGACCACGAGGCTGACGTTCGATAGGAGAGAGATACGCCAGACAGCTTTTGTCTCGCTCCGCGCGCCGAAGGACCGCAGCAGCTCCGCGAAGACCAAGACAGTGAAGGCGGATGTTCGGGCCGTTTCGATGGAGCCCGTTCGGAGGACGTAGAGGTAAACGGCGAACGCAACGCCAGCCGTCAGGAACCCGGTGAATGCCATCGTCGACAGGAACCTGTGATTCGTAATCCGCTCAGAACGGCGTCGCGGCGCGCGCTTCATCACGTCGGAATCGATGGGGTCGTTCGCGAGGCAGAGCGCGGGTGCTCCGTCCGTGACGAGATTGATCCAGAGGAGGTGAATCGGGAGAAGCGGCATGGGCAGCCCGATGACCACGCAGATCGCTATGAGGAGCAGTTCGCCGGTGTTGCCCGCCAACAGGTATTGCAGCGTCTTTCGGATGTTGTCGTAGATGCCCCGACCCCTCTTCCACGGCGATGACGATGGTGGCAAAGTTGTCATCGGTGATGATCATGTCCGCTGCTTGCTTGGTGACCTCCGTACCCGTCCTCCCCATGGCGATGCCGATGTCGGCCCCCTTGATTGCTGGGGCGTCATTCACGCCATCGCCGGTCATGGCCACGACGGCCCCGTTGGCTTTCAAGGCACGAACAATGCGCAGCTTGTGCTCGGCGGTGACGCGCGCATAGACGGCGACGTCTGACGCGCGGCGGCGCAGCGCTTCGTCAGGCATCTTGTCCAGCTCGATGCCCGCAATGGCAGCATCCGACTCGCAGCAAATCCCCAGCTCCCGCCCGATGGCCTTCGCAGTATCCGGATGATCACCCGTGATCATCACCACGCGGATGCCAGCGTCGCGACACTTCGCGATCGCGTCTTTGGCCTCTGCTCGAGGCGGATCGTGCATTCCAGTCAGACCGACGAAGACGAGCGCGCGCTCCGCAACGTCGGCGGTGAGGTCCGTGGGCGATGCGCTCTCCAGGTCGCGCGAGGCGGCCCCGAGTACCCGCAGGCCCTTTCTTGCCATGCGAGACGTCTCAGCCAGGATCTCCTCTCGGTCCTGCGCTGTCAGAGGACGGATTCCGGTAGTCGTGTACAGGTTCTCGCAGACTTGGAGGAGTACGCCGGGGGCGCCGTTAGTGAAGGCCTTCAGCTTCCCTTCGCGCGTTCGGCGGATGACCGTGCTCAGCTTACGGTCGGAGTCGAACGGAAGCTCTCGCTGCTTGGGCATATCCCGCTCGATGCGTTGCCGGTCGCCACCGGCCTTGGCGCCAGCTACCAACAATGCGCCTTCGGTGGGATCGCCGACGGTCTTCCACGCGCCATCCGTTTGAGTGAGGTGCGCGTTGTTGCAGCCTAGGAGCACGGTCGCTAGCTCGCGAAGCGGTGCGACCTGTGCTGCTTCGGTCCGCCTTCCCTCAAAGAGCACGTCGCCAGCCGGGCCATAGCCTTGTCCGGTGACCGCGTAATTCTGGCCCGCCACGTAAAAGGCGCGAACGGTCATCTCGCCGACCGTCAAGGTGCCGGTCTTGTCGGTGCAGATCACGCTGGTGGAACCAAGCGTTTCGACGGCAGCCAGTTTGCGCATGAGTGCGCGGCGCCGCGCCATGCGCAGCACGCCGAGAGACAGCGCCACGGTGACCACCGCCGGCAATCCTTCCGGAACCGCCGCGACAGCGAGGCCGATCGAGGTCTTCAGGAGTTCCGAAAGCTCGGTCCCGCGCAGCAGGCCGATGCCGAACAGCAGAGCAACGATGCCTAACGCCGCCCAAACGAGGACGCGCCCGAACGAATTCAGCTTGCGCTGAAGTGGCGTTTCGTCGTCCCCGCCCGCCTCCTCAATCAGGCTCGCGATGCGGCCGAGCTCGGTCTTCATCGCCGTGGCAACCACCACGGCGCGACCGGTTCCCGCCGCGACGCTCGTGCCCATAAACACCATGTTCTCGCGGTCGCCGAGTGGGAGCTCACCGGGCTCCAACTTCGCGGGGTCTTTCGTTACCGCCTCTGACTCGCCGGTTAACGCTGACTCGATACTCTTGAGTGAAGCAGCGGCCAGGAGCCGGGCATCCGCTGCCACCACGTCACCGGCTTCCAGTGCGAGAATGTCACCGACGACGACGCCCGCTGCCGGAACTGAAATGACCTGCCCGTCGCGAAGCACCTTCGCGTGGGGGGCGGTCAACTTGTTGAGCGCCGCAATTGACTTCTCAGCTTTGAACTGCTGATAGAATCCGATGGCGGCGTTGAGGACAACGATGGCAAAGATCGCGACGGTGTCGACGATGTCGCCTAGGACTCCGGAGACAATGCCAGCGCCAATCAGAATCCAAATGATCAGGCTCTTGAACTGGCCAAGACACATCCGAAGCAAACTGATGCGTTTGCCCTCCTTCAACTCGTTTCGGCCATCGGCTGCGAGGCGTCTCGCCGCTTCGTGCGCGGACAGTCCGGTCGCTGAGGAGCCGAGTTGTGCGAGCACGTCCTCCGCAGATTGGCTGTGCCAGGGGTGACCCGCTGCGGAAATGGCGAGAGCGGTGGTCATTTGAAAAGGCCGCTCTCACCGTCTAAGCGTTCGTTCGTCGCCCGAACAACGGTGTCGCTTCTATGGAGGAGTTCTGGCCTAGGTGTTGTGGGCCTCATGGGTTCAATCCCTCTGTGCGCCGGTCCCGAGGGCTATCGGTTGTTCTGTCGCTCAGGAGAAAGACGCGTGTACAACCGCTGACGAAGTCGCAGATTTCGCCGGCGGATTTGTCCTTCGGTTTGGCGCCGGCCGAGGTGGACAAGAACTTTCCCCGACAGTGCTCGCCACAGAAGCTGAACCTCTTCCCGTTACGCTCTGCGTGGACCGCCGTCGCTCGTTCCACGGTCATTCCGCACACGTGGTCTTTGATCACGGATGTCACGACTCTCATGGTCAGGCCTCCTTCGTGGCGGTCGTGGCCGGGGTCGCTCGAGCCCCGGGTGCACGTTGCTTCGTGCTTCTCGGTATGTGTTGGTCCCGCCCTGCAGTCGTTGGTTGCTTCAGCTTCAGCATTCGCGCGTTGATGGCTACGATCACCGTGCTCGCGGACATGAACACCGCGCCCAGCGCCGGAGTGAGCAGCACGCCCCATGCGTAGAGCGCTCCGGCAGCGAGCGGAAGAGCG
>JBGTHI010000135.1:0-2769 GCA_041746295.1 Myxococcaceae bacterium | reverse complement strand
CAGCCAGCTTGGCGGCGATCACGCTCTCCGGCAGCGGACCGAAGGTGATGGCGCAGAGGCGGCTCCGAATGGTGGGCAGGAGCCGGCTTACCGCCGAGGCGAGGAGGATCAAGACCGTACCGGGCGGAGGCTCCTCCAGCGTTTTTAGGAATGCGTTCTGGGCCTGCGGGGTGAGCTGGTGCGCGGAAGGGACGATCGCCACCTTGCGTTCCCCCTCTAGGGGCCGGAACACCAGCCGTTCTTGAAGCTGCCTCACCTGCTCGATCCGGATCTCCTTGGAGGGCGTGTGGGAGAAGTCGGTGCGGCCGGCCCAGCCGCGGTCGACCTGCTCCTCCTCCGGCAGCAACCAGCTCACGTCGGGATGGTTGCGATGCGCGATGCGGAGGCAGCTTTGGCACTTGCCACAGCCGCCTCGGTCACAGATCAGCGCCTGGGCAAAGCCGCGGGCCGCCAGCTCCTTTCCAACCCCCTCCGGTCCAGCGAAGAGGTAGGCGTGGTGGACCGTACCGCGCGCCAGGGCCTGACGGAGCGCTTCCACTGCGCGGTGCTGTCCCTCCACGTTCTCAAAGGCCATGCGAGCCTCTTAGTGAAATGCGCCCGGCCTGCGCCACGGCAAAAGGAAATACTTGTCGGACGGTTGCAATCCTTGACCGGAACCTTCCGGCCGCGAAAGCTTCTTTTCTCGTGGCATTCCTTCAAGGCAACCTCTCGCTGATCGTCGGCGCCTTTCTGCTTCTCCTGCTCTTGGGAATGCGAGCGGCCAGCCGCGAGCGCGCGTTTCGCAACGACGTATGGGGAGCGGTCGTCCTCCTGGGCGGCTTTCTGGCGCTGCGCACCGCCCACTGGTTGCTGGGGCCGTTCCTGAGTCAACCCTTCGAGAAGGTCTTGAGCGTGGGCTGGAAGCTCGCCTTCTCCTTCGCGCTGATCCGCTCCGCGGTCTCCTGCGCGCTCTGGGTGCTCAGGCTCCGCGCCCGCCACACTCCGCGCATCGTGCGGGACGTGATCGACTTTGGGCTCTATGTCCTGAGCGCCATCCCGATCCTCAAGACCGAGCTGGACATCGATATCACCAGTGTGGTCGCCACCTCGGCGGTACTCTCGTTGGTGATCGGCTTGGCGCTCCAGGACACCCTAGGAAACCTCTTCGCCGGGCTCTCGCTGCAGGTCGAGAGGCCGTTCCAGGTAGGGGATTTCGTCACCATCGGTCTGCACACCGGCCGGGTCACCCAGGTGGCCTGGCGGGCCACGCGGATCGAGACCACCCGCGGCGTCTCGATCACCCTGCCCAACAGCCTCTTGGCCAAGGAACCGGTGCAGAACTACAGCCGCGGCTACGATCCGGTGGGCATCGATCTGCATCTGCAAGTAGCCTTCGATACGTCGCCCAACCGGGTCAAGTCGGTGGTCCTGAAGACCCTGTCGGAGATCCCAGAGGTGGTCGCCCACCCCCAGCCGCAGTGCCGCTTCTTCAAATACGAGGAGTCGGCGATCAGCTACCGGATTCGCTTCTTCGTGGTGGACTTCAACGAGGCGGAGCGGCTGACCGACGAGATCTACTCCCGGCTCTGGTACCGGTTGCGGCGAGAAGGGATCGAGGTTCCCTATCCCCAGCGGGTCTTCACTTCTCGAAAGCGGGAGCATCCCCACGAGATGGCCCAGCGCCGGCTGGAGGAGCTGCTTGCTTCGGTGGACCTCTTCGCCCTGCTGTCACGGACGGAGAGTGCGGCGCTGGCGGCGCAGGTCCTTCAGCGAAGCTTCGGCGCAGGGGAACGGGTGATCGAGGCAGGACAGCCCGGCAAGAGCTTCTACGTGGTGGCCTCCGGCGAGGTGCTGGTCCATGCGGGCGGCACCGATCCCTCCGCCGACCCTGAGCTCAAGCGGCTCGGGCCGGGTGAATACTTCGGGGAGATGGCGCTCCTGACCGGTGAGCCGCAGACCGTCACCGTGACCGCGGCGGAGGATGTGGTGCTGCTGGAGCTGGATCGCGAGATGATGGCGGGGCTGTTCCACCGCCATCCCAGACTGGCACGCCAGGTTTCCACGGTCCTGGCCAAACGACGTCAGGAGAGCCACCGCTCTTCGAGCTCAGGGCCCGGCTCACGCGACGAAGAGCTCAGCGACCCGAGCCGGATCCTGGGTAGGCTGCGAAAGGTCTTCCGGATCGGGAACTGAGTTGGGTCTTTCACACGAATGATCGGCCCGGGCTGACATAAATGTCCGGCGGTTCACACCCTCGTCACATTGGCGACCCGGAGAGGGGTCGTCGGCGCCCCTTATCCTACCCTGGCACGGTGTCTGCTAACGGTGCCGGCCATGAATTCACACACGGCTCCAATTCCGCCGCGTGCCGCACGGAGCGCCGATCTCAAACCGCTCGATGCCCTGCTCGCTTCGCTGACCGCTATCACCGGTGTTCTTCTCGGCACTCTGGTCTTGCTGGCCCTCTTCTCGCGGCACCCTTCTATCGATCTTCTGAAGATGCTCGCCTTTCTCGCGATGATCTTCGGAGGTATCAGCCTCGCCTTCAGTCGCGCCCTAGTGCGGGTGGTGCGTTCGCCTCAGCGAATGCCGGCACGACGTCCGGAGGCCGCTCCCACGCGGTTTACGGCCGCTACCGCTCGCCGTAGGCGGCCGCCGCCCGTCGAGAATCGCCCGCGCTTTTGAGCGCCTGGGAGAGGGCCTGCCGCGCCTGAGGCACCAGAGTGTGGAGCTGCTGCTGAGCAGCGATCGCGCGATTGAGCACGTCGCGCGGCAACAGCACGCCGTCCT
>JBGTHI010000134.1:0-1779 GCA_041746295.1 Myxococcaceae bacterium | reverse complement strand
ACCCGGTTGCTGTCGACGCCGATCGACGTCCGGCGCGCGGTTCCGTAGCCGGCGGGCGCGACCAACGCCTGAACCTCCACCAGCAGAGGCCGGGTTCCGTTGAGCGTGGAGGTGACCACCGAGCCCGACTTTCCCGCCGGCCGCTCCGCCAGAAACAGAGCGGAGGGGTCCTCCACCTCCGCCAAGCCGCTCCCCTTCATCTCGAAGACGCCGATCTCGTTGGTGGAGCCGAAGCGGTTCTTATGCGCCCGCAAGATGCGGAAGGGATGGCCGCGCTCGCCTTCGAAATAGAGCACCGTGTCCACCATGTGCTCGAGTACCCGGGGGCCGGCGATCGACCCCTCCTTGGTGACGTGACCGACGAGGAAGGTGGGGACGCCGGTCCGCTTGGCGTAGGCCATCAGCCGGCCGGAGACCTCCCGGACCTGGGTGATCGAGCCCGGTGCGCTGCCCAGCTCCGGCAGGAACATGGTCTGAATGGAGTCGATTACCAGGGCTACCGGCTTCACCTCCTCGGCCGCGGCCAGAATCCTGTCGGCGTTGGTCTCCGCGAAGAGGTGGAGCCTGTCTCCCCGCACTTCCAACCGTTCCGCGCGCAGCTTGGTCTGGCTGAGCGACTCCTCGCCGGAGACGTAGAGCGCCGTGCTTTCGCGGGAGAGACGGTGGAGCGCCTCGAGAAGCAGGGTGGACTTGCCGATCCCCGGGTCGCCGCCGAGGAGCACCACCGAGCCGGGCACGACCCCTCCGCCGAGGACGCGGTCCAGCTCGCGAATTCCGGTCTTTCGCCTCGGCTCGACCTCATGAGCGACATCCTTCAGGAGCACCGGGCGGGCCTGTCCAGACGAGGCGCCCCAGGCAGGCCGGCGTTCATCGACGACGGGGGAGGCCTCCTCGATCAGCGAATTCCACCCGCCACAGTCGGGGCACTTTCCCAGCCACTTCGCCGATTGGTACCCGCACCCCTGACAGGTGAAATGGGTCTTCGTCTTTGCCATCCTTCGCTACATAGCCGGCGAGGGTGACGCTCGCGGCTGACCTACCCAGGAGAATCGCATTATTTGAGGGGAAGCCTGAAGGGCACCGGGCCCGCCCGGCGGGTCCGCCGGTTAGACGCGCGAGAGGGCGGTGGGCTATAGCCTTCACTCGTTTCACCCCAACAAGGAGCCAGTCTCATGAGTACAAGCCCAGCACGTGCCACGTCGGACCAAGCAGCTGACAATGCCCGCCGACGCCAGCGGCTGACTCAGGCTCAGGAGGTGGGTCATCCGTTTTTCATAGACCCGTTGGCGCGAGAGGTCGTCGTCCGTGCCGTGATGGGAGGAGTGCCAGTGCACCGAATCCCACGGGCTCTCTTTCGGGAGATGTTGGCGCATATGAGAGAAGCCGGCTCGCGGGCCGGGATCCTTCCTGTGGCGGACGAGTGGGCCAGGAGATGGAGAGAGGCGAGACCTGAAGGACAGGTTCCCAGCGGAAATGCTCTCTACTGCCTGTTCAATCCCAACCTTGTCATTGGTGTTGGCCGGGACAGGACGATCCTGACAACCGCGCCGCGCGCGACCGGGCACGACGCCTGGCTGAAAATCGCGGACTATACGAGAGGAAGCCTTGAGAAATTGGTTCGTGGGCGGCGGACTTCGAGTGACGCCACTCCCCGGGCCAAGGCCCGGGGCTTCGCGGCCCAGGCTACGCTTTTCGCTTCCTGCGAGTGACCTTCGGGCTGCGTGATTGTTTGAGTCGCTTCACTCTCTTCCTGAGCTTCGTACGGGCGAAAAGCTCCAC
>JBGTHI010000133.1:0-4081 GCA_041746295.1 Myxococcaceae bacterium | reverse complement strand
GCGGTCCTCGTGCCGGTTCCAAGAAGCTCACTACCGCCGGATGAACCGTTCCATTGGCCCGCACGGGAGATGGCCCGGGCATTGGTCGGCCAGGGAATCGGCGTCGAGGTGCTGGAGCTGCTGCGCCGGGTCACGCCCGTTCAGAAGGTCGCGTTGGGCGGGCCGCGCAACGCCTACGTCCAGCGGGATTCGCTCGACGTGACAAGCCAAGTGCCACCATCGCAACCCATCGTAATCGTCGATGACATCATCACATCTGGTTCGGCCGCGATGGGCGCAGCTCTGCGCCTGCTCGAGGCATTCCCGGGTCTCGAGGGGCTGCACGCATTCGCAGCCATGCGGACGTTGAGCGATCCCGAGGAGTTTCAGGAGATTCGCTCGCCCGCGAACGGGCTGATTCACCTGCGAGCTGATGGGGCATGCCACCGACGCCCGTAGCTCGAGCTGCTGGCGCACCAAGGCACGAGAGCCGCGGCTGTCCGATTCGACCTGTCGCACCGTGCTGCATCGCCTGGTCGTGAGCGCGAGAGGCAGCGCGGAGAGTTGACTCGCCCCGGATCCGTCCAGAAACCGCCGAAATCGACGCAAGTCCTTGTTTGTGGATCACGGGCAGAGCCCTCGCTCGCTGTTGTTCGACGCACAGAAGTAAATGTTCGGCCGAGGGTTGCACCTGGACCCAGCCTGGCGTCTCAGGGATCTCCCGACCGTAGCGGCCCCCGCCGGGCCTGCCCCATGCGGATGCCATCCCATGATGCTCACCTCCAGACCCACGCGATGCCCCAATCCCGGCTGTCTCCCGGCCGTGGCGGGCCAAGCTTCGCAGCTCGTGCGTCACTCGTTCTTGCGCACCGGAACCGGGAGACGGCAGCGTTGGCGTTGCAAGAACTGCCGACGCACATTCACCGCCCGCACCGGAACCGCATATCATGGGTTGCGCAGCTCCGCCGCTCGCTTCGACGGAGTTGTTCGCATGAGCGTGGAAGGTACGAGCAAGGCTGCAATCGCGCGGGTGGAGAGAGTCTCCAGCTCCACCGTGGATCGTTGGATCGAGCGCGCCGCAGCGCACACCCGAGCGTTCCAGGAGCGCGTGATGCGCGAGGTGGAACCCGTCGAGCTGCAGGCTGATGAAGCGCGCGGCATCGGGCCGAGTCGAGACGACCGGCACTTCCTGTTCTGCGTCGTGGAGGTGTGGTCGCGGCTGTGGCTCAGTCAGCGCGTCGGCGCTCGTACCCTGAGGAATTGCCGGCTGGTGATGCACGAGGCGCGCGTGCGGTGTGCGCTCGGGCAACCGCGGGTGCTGATCGTGACCGATCCGTTTCGCTACTACCGTGTCGCCATCAAGCGCACATGGGGTCCGACGTGCGTGCACGTCGAGTCAGGGAAGATCATCCGGGGCGGCCGCGTGATTCGCGTTCGGAACCAACTCGTGCACGGGACGGAATGGCAACTCGAGGCCGCGCGTGCGCGCTCCGAGGACTCGAAGAAGCTGAACACGGCCTACATCGAGCGGCTCAACCTGTTCGCGCGACGCAGCTTGGCGTACCTACACCGAAGAACAACGAGCCTGGCGCAGTCCGCGCACAAGTTGGCCGCGTCGGTGGACGTGCTTCAGTGCTACTACAACTTTGTGCGGCCGCACGGCTCACTGAAATTCGGGAAGGAAGTGCGGACGCCAGCGCAGCAGGCGGGGCTTGTCACAAGACGGCTGAGCTTCCGGGACATCTTCATGTCCTTCCGGCCGTGGGCCCGGGTCCCGTGGATCGCAGACCCCAAACTCCGTGCCGAATGGGGGATGCCGTGAGCCAGCAACAGCCAACGATAGGGCACCGGTGAGTTCACGGCAATACACAAACCGGTGCCGCAGAATACACCTGTTCTCCGGTGCGATTATTAGAAGAGCGGAGCTGCAAAAGGCTGCCGAAGGCGACCCGCAGGCGGTCCAACTCCTCAGGGAGAACTACTTAGGTTTTGTGGTGCTCCGACCCCTGTCTACCTCGCCGCTCGGCCGAACGGTGGTGCGTTGGTATCCGGAACGCTTCCCGGCAACGCCAAGAGTGACCAAGCCGTCGCGAGAATACCGATGCCATCTTGCCGGTATTGAACTACCTGTCCTTGGGGTCGCTTGGCAACAGCAGGATACCGCGGTGGGGGCATGCGCAACGATTGGCATATGGTCCATGCTCCACTCTTCCGCGCTAGACGACCATCACGCGATTCCAACTACAGCAGACATCACGCGATTTGCCCACAAGACTGCATCGATGGGCACACGGATGTTTCCATCAACTGGTCTTACCATACAACAGATCTGTGAGGCCATTAAAGAGGCGGGAATGGCCCCAATCGTCCTTGACGGCGATTACAAGCGATCCAACGGAGTAATGGGGTTCTCCTCGATGGAGCGATTCGCTGGAGCATGCGCATCACTCTTGCGCTCAGGCTACCCGGTGTTGGTGGCGGGAGAGTTGGAGGGCGAAGGACTCCATGTGGTATGCGTTGTGGGGTTTAGGGAGACATCACCACCACCGCCCACCGCTCCAGGTCCTGAATTGCAGGATTCCCTAATTCCCAACATCTATGTTCACGACGACAACTTAGGGCCGAATGTCAGATTCGAAATCGGGTTCGACCCGGCGCTCAAAGCGGTGGCCCTTAAGGCTGCGCCACCTCCTCCACAACATAAGCTCGCACTGCCTCGCGACGCTGCTTGCAGCCAGCCCTCCCGCCATTCCGAAGTTCCCACCCACGTACAGGGCCGGGCCTGTCCCATCATCAAACACAGCCAAGCAGGATGCGCCCATATCCAAGCCGCTACCCAGCGCGCTCCAAGTTGAGCCGTCCCACTTCGCGACTCCGGTGGTGATCGGGCCACCACCGCCAGCCGCGTAGAGCGCAGAACCGGAGCCATCGTCGAAGATCGCAAAGCCCTGCACCACTCCCCCGCGCAGTCCGCCCCCAACGTCGAACCAACTGTTGCCGTCCCACTTCGCAACGCTGACGGACCCAGTTTGACCGGGCACATTGAACTGGCCGCCTACGAAGAGTGCTGGACCCGTACCATCATCGAAGACGGTCAGCGCAGGAATGCCGCTCCCGTTGAGTCCGAGGCCGAGCGATTGCCAGCCCGCCCCGTCTAGCTTGGCGATGTGGTTCACGGTCGTTCCACCGGCACTGGTGAACCAACCCAACCAAAACCGACCGAACCCGGCCGCACCCGCGATGGTGGACATCGGAGCGGACGAGTACTACTGAGCGGCGAGCGGACGGTGGATACAGATCCTCACGGCGGAACCATCCCGCCCCGACTGAGCCGGATCTGATCACGCCCGCTCGGCTGGCGGCCTCGATCCGGGTTCGAGGCTTGCCCCAGGGCGTTCCCAGGCCAGCTTTTCCTGCTTTTCCTGCCGCTTCCGTGCTCCAGAAGCCGGCCTGGGCCGGTGGTGGTATGCTTGGAACTCGCTCCGCAGGCTGGGTCAGGCGGCCCAGCGAGCGGCACCGATGAACTACTCCCGTGAGTACGCGGCCAAGACAGAATCGCAAGTACAGCCGGACCGGCCTGGATCCACGCTCCGGGTGTCCACGGCGGGTCGTACGCCGCTGGCCCATGGATATCCTCTGCCCGATCTGAGATGCGCTCGCACGGTTACACTGAACGGGTTCTTTTGGAGGTGATTCGCATGCAAAGCAGCTCAGTCTTGGCGTCGATGTTCTTCGCGAGCGTGTGCTTGCTAGCGTCGTCCGCTTCGGCCGCGGATTGGAACAACTCGGGAGGAAACTCCGGACGCGACAGCCTGAGCACGGAAGTCGGACCGAGCACTCCAACTGTGCTGTGGTCAGGTTCGCGTCCATCGGTATTAGGATTCCAAGCCGTCACCGAGGGCAACCGTGTGTTCATGGTGCGCCAGGCCAACCACTTTCCGGGGGGCGAGCCGATGGGATCGCCAGTGGTGTGCCAGGACCTTTCGACTGGTGCCGAGCTCTGGCACTTCGACATCCCCTACAGCCCGTCCGATTGGGGGACTTGGGTCGGGGGCGTGTCGCATGGTCGGGTCTACGCGTCGCGGGCGGGCTACGCCCCCAC
>JBGTHI010000132.1:0-1999 GCA_041746295.1 Myxococcaceae bacterium | reverse complement strand
CGGTCATTGCGCCCCCGGCGGCCGCGTTCCCCGCGCTCGCTTCGCTCCCCTCCACCGCGATCGTGACGGCGCTGCAGCTCTCCCGCCTCGACGCGCATCTGCTCGAAAAACCGATCGTCGATATCGTAGAGCTCGACGGTGGTGACCGATACGCCGGCACGGGCCTCGAAGAACCGCTCCGCCAAGGCCTCACCGCACCAAAGCAGGACCAGGGCGCTCCCTCCGCTCTGGGCCTCGGATCGGGCATCGGCGCGCGCCTCCGAGGCGGAGACGACCAGTCCCAGGTGCGCTCCGTAGTGCCCCAGGTCGCGTCGCAGCTCTTGAAGGTTCCTGCGCTCCACCGGCCCGCCATTCTTGAGCAGCCGAATGGCGTAGCGAAGCTCTACGCTGCCCTCCCGCTTGCGCGCCGTCAGCAGAGGGCCGTCCTTGCTGCGCTTGGCTACCTTCAGCTCGCGGAAGTCGAGGCCATGCAGCGCCTTCACCACGCACCGCTCGAAGACCTTTAGATCTACCGCCGCAAGCCGCGCGGCGAAGGACTTCGCAGCCGCTCGACGCGCATCCTTGGCCGCGGCCTTGAGCGCCTTGGCGGTCGACTCGACGAGAGGATCGGCCGGGAGCGTGACCTTTCCCCAGACCGGCTGACCGTTCTCGAGGGGGACACCGAGCGCCTTGGCCAGCGCGACCTGAATCTCGGCCGGTGCGAGCGCCTGGGCCGTTCCGGAGCGCTCTACCAGCCCCACCTGTCCCGAGTCCTCCAGAATGAAGAACTGCGGCTGCCGGCCTGAATCGATCCGCCGCTGGTTGTCTTCGGCCAGCGCCTTCAGCACCATCTCCTTGGACAGCTCGCGACTCGCCAGCCCCTTTTGCTGGGCGCGCTCCACCAACTGTCCCGGCGTGAGCGGCTCGGGGGCTTCGCTCAAGCCCTCAAAGGCCACTTCGGCTATTGGGGGGAAGCGGCGCTTGCGCTCTCCGCGCTCGCCCCGACCCTCGTCTTCATCGGACCGACGCTTGCGATCCCCTCCGCGTCCGATCGCACGGACGTTGTCGCCACGCGGCTCGGGGTGGCGCTCCTCGGGCCTCAGCGGCGGGAGGGACTCCTCGGGATTCATCTCGGGAAGTCCGGTCTGGGCCAAGGCCTCCGGATCTTCGGGCAGCGACCAGTCGGCCAACGCGAAGGTGTCCTTGGCCGTCACCACCACTCGGCGATCGCGCGCGCGACGGGCCATCGCCGCCAGACGCGAGAGCATCGTCTGCTCCGGAAGCTTGCCGACGTGCGAAAGGAGGTTCTGCGCGATCGACTTTTCGGTTATTTCCTGCACGTGGAGCGGACGCCCCTCCCCCTCGAGGACACGGAGCGCGGCTTCATAGAATGTCATCTGTTTTTCTCAATAAATTCAATATATTACGTGAAAATCTGATAAGCTGTGCGGATGCTAGGTCCCCGCGTCGTCCCTTGTCAACGAAGGTTCCGGAATGATTCGCTTTCGCATCGGCCAGGGTTGGAAGCGCGACGCCGCTCCGGATGCGCTGGGCGCTAGCGATACGTTCGGTCTGGAGATCGATGGCTTGGATCTCCTCTCGGGAGCGAACGAGGAGAGGCTTTCCCAAGTGGTGCCCGAATGGGTGGCCAGCGTGGGCCGCCTCTGGGTGAAGGGCGCCAAGTGGGCTCAAGTCTCCCTACCCGAAGCGCATCTCGAGGTCGCGATCGAGAGGCGGGGAGACGAGGCCCTCCTGAGCGTCTTCAGCCTGGGTCGGCCCGCTCGGCGCACCCACCCTCCCGTGCGACTTGAGCTTCGCGAGCTGCGGGGTGCGGCAGTCCGCTGCTCGGCGGAGTGGACGCAGATGTTGGCGGAGGTCGCGCCCCAGAGCATCCAGTCGCCCGCGGTCCGCCGGATGCAAAAAGACGCAGCCAGCCTGAGCACCAAGCCGCTCGCCGCGGAAACGCGACCGCGTCGCGAGAGCGGTTACAGCTTCCGGTTGAGCTCTGTCGTCGGTCGGG
>JBGTHI010000131.1:0-1687 GCA_041746295.1 Myxococcaceae bacterium | reverse complement strand
CGGCGCGGCGCCATCGCGCCGCCACATCCTCGTTCGGGGAGGGTGACAGCCCGGTGAGCAGCTCCCAAAGGGTCGCCCCGGTCGAGTAGACATCGGCGCGCACGTCCACCGGTTGCCCCAGCGCCTGCTCCGGCGCCATGTACGGGAGGCTACCGATCACCTTGCCGGTCGCGCTCTCCTCCTCCGCGAGGGTGGAGAGCGCGGCGCCGAAGTCGATGATCTTCACCTCCCCGCGGTAGCTCAGACAGACGTTGGCCGGCGAGATGTCCCGGTGGACCAACTCCAGGGGCCGCCCACCGTCGTCCTGCGCGATGTGTGCATAGGCCAGCCCGTCGCAGATCCGCTCCGCGGCGAGCAGCGCGAGGGATACTGGGAAGGGCCTCTTCCGCTCCCTCAACCCGCGGAGAAGGCGCGCGAGTGTCTTGCCGCGCACGTACTCCATGGCCAGGTAGAGCTGTCCGCCCTCCTCGCCCACCGCGAAGACCCGCGCCACATTGGGATGTTGGAGCTGGATTCCGGTACCCGCCTGGTCGCGGAAGCGCGCCACGACGTGGGCATCGTTCTGGAGCTTGGGGAGGACCGTCATCACGACCCGAGCGCGAACCCCCCCGCTCACCCGCTCCCGCGCCAGGAACACCCCGCCCATTCCTCCCACGCCGATCCTCCGGACGAGCTCGTAGCGGCCAAGCCGGATCGGGCTCGTGAAGGTGGGATCCAGCATCGGGCTAGTCCAGGGCGCGGAATGCGGACCGGACCGCCTCCAGGGTGTAATGGACCTCGGCCTCTCCGTGCGCGAGGGAGACGAAGGCCGACTCGAACTGCGAGGGTGGAAGGTAGACGCCCCGGTCGAGCAGCGCATGGAAGAAGCGGCCGAAGCGCGGTGCATCCGAGCGGCGGGCGCTGGCGGCGTCAAAGACCCCGGGACCGCTCTTGGCGCCTGGGCCCGCCCCTTGGCTCGCGAAAAAAACGGTGAACATGCTGCCCACCCTGTTGACCGTGACCGGCACGCCGGCGGCTGCCGCCTCCGCGGAGACTCCGTCGGCTATCTGGGCGCTGGTTGCCTCCAGCCGTTCCAGCGTCCCCGGCTTCCGGATCTCCCGTAGGCAGGCGATCCCGGCCGCCACCGCGAGCGGGTTTCCGGACAGAGTGCCGGCCTGGTAGATCGACCCCTCCGGTGCGATCTGGGACATCAGCGTGGCCTTTCCGCCGTAGGCACCCACCGGAAGGCCACCGCCGATCACCTTGCCGAAAGTGCTCAGGTCCGGCGTGATCCCCAGCCGCTCCTGCGCCCCTCCAGTCGCCAGTCGAAAGCCGGTCATCACCTCGTCCAGAATCAGCACCGACCCGTGCCGCGTGCAGAGCTTCCGCAGACCTTCAAGGAACCCCGGTTTGGGAACCAGCACGCCCATGTTTCCGACCACCGGCTCGATGATCGCCGCCGCCAGCTGGCTGCCGTGCTCGGCGAACACCGCCTCTACCGCGGCCAGATCGTTGAACGGTGCGGTGAGCGTCAGCTTGGCCAGCTCCGGAGGCACCCCGGGTGAGTCGGGCAGCCCGAGCGTCTCCACACCCGACCCCGCCTTGACCAGCAGCGAGTCGGAAGCGCCGTGATAGCAGCCTTCAAACTTGAGGATCAGCTTGCGGCCGGTCGCGCCCCGCGCGAGTCGGAGCGCGGCCATGGTCGCTT
>JBGTHI010000130.1:0-3903 GCA_041746295.1 Myxococcaceae bacterium | reverse complement strand
CCACGTGGCGATCGATCCCGGCTCACCCGTTCCCACGGTCGGCGCCTCCGGCGCCATCTCGGGGATCATGGGCGGGTACCTGATTCTGTATCCGCGGGTACGGGTCAACATGCTGTTCGTGATCTTCATCCTGATCCGGGTGATTCCGATCCCGGCGTGGGCGGTGCTCCTCTGGTGGTTCGGCGTCCAGCTTCTCTCCGGGCTTCCGCAGCTGACGATGATCAATCCGCAGGCTACGGGAGGCACCGCCTTCTGGGCGCACATCGGCGGGTTCGTCGCCGGCGCAGTACTGATCCGCCTATTCGAAAACCGCGCTCGCGTCGCTGAGCGCTCGGCTCTTCGGCACCGCCTGCATCCCGGCCACCCGTGACCGGGATCAGCGGCGGCGCCGCTTTCGAAGCGCGGCGCGCCTCAACTCCACATTGTCGGCCTGGAGCTTCCGCACCACGGCGGTTTTCTCCTTCAGGCTCTGCGAGAGGTCGGCTCGCGTGGCCGCAAGCTCGTCCCGTTCCTGGGTAAGCTTCTGGTTCTGGATCTCCAGATCCTGCAGCCGTCCCTCGATCTCCTGCCTCTCGGTCTCGAGGCGACTCGAGGCCGCCTCATACCGCCGCTGGAGCTCCTTGATCTGGCCCTGGGCATGACGGACCCGTTCGGTGCTGCGGTAGACGAAGGCGGCCGCGATACCGATGGTCAGCACCAGTGCCGCTCCGAGCCACCAGCCGCCTCGTCCGGCGACCCGCGCCCAGCGAGAGGGGTCGGTGAGATCGTGATCGCGGTCCATAGGGAGACGGCCCGGGGGGCTGCAGCGCGGGCCGGGAGTTCCTACCTTCCAGGGAGTTCAATTAACCGATGGAGGATTCCCATGTTCAACTTCTTGTCCCGCTTGCTCACCTCGCGGCAGCGCCGCTTCCCACTCTCTCGCCATCGCACCTACAGCCAGGGCCTGCTCGGTAACCCGCTTATCCGGATGGTGCTGGGAGGGCTCGTTACCTATGCGGTGCGCCGGTTCTCCCAGCGCCGCCGATACGCCTAAATTGTGTCCCAGGAGAAGCCTTCAGCCTCCACGGCATGATCGGCCAGCGACCCGATCAGCTCGTCGTCGTTGCTGTCGATCTTGCCGGAGTTGCTCTTCACCCGCCGGCGCACCTGCCCTGCGAAGACCTTGAGGATCTCGGCCTCCTTCGCAGCCGCTTGTGCGCCCTTGTTTTTCACCGCAGTGTCCACCCGGCTGAGGACGCAGGCCAATACGAAGAGGTCGATCATGATGTCTGCCAGCCGTTTGGTGGCGAACTGTTGGTCGATGATCCGTCTCCCGTACTTGCGCAGGGTGCGATCCACCGCTGCCGCGAGGTCCTTCGCCGAGGCCTCGAACACGGTCCCCGGCTCGCGAAGTGAGGGGTGAAGCTGGGTCAAGGTGCTCTTTGGCAGGTTGATGCCGGTGGCAAACGATGCGCGCCGGAGCGCGTACTCCGACAGCACTCCAAACCCCTTGATCGGGTCATTGAACACGCCCTTAAGGGAGGACGCGACATCCTTGAGTTGGCTGCCTACGTCGTTCATGGCCGTGAGCGCGATAAAGAGGCGCAGGATCTCGTTGGTGCCCTCGAAGATCCTGTTGATTCGCGCATCCCGCATCGCCCGCTCGTAGGGGAATTCGGTCATGTAACCGTTGCCGCCTGCGATCTGGAGCGCCTCGTCGGAGCTGCGCCAGAGCGCCTCGGAGCCGAACACTTTGCTTACCGCCGCTTCGACCGCGTAGTCCTTGTAGCCCTGATCGATCAGGGAGGCGACCATGCTCACCGTTGCCTCGGTGGCGTAGCAATCCACCACCATGTGGCCGATCTTCTGTTTGATCAGGCCGAAGTCGGAGATCGGTTTTCCGAACTGCTTGCGCTCCTTGGCCTGAAGGGTGCAGCGCGCGATCAGCCGCTTCATCGCGCCGACGGTCCCTCCGCCCAGCCCGGTGCGTCCATTGTTCAGGATGCTCATCGCCACCTTGAAACCCTTGCCCACCTCGCCCAGGACGTTTGCCGCGGGAACGCGGACATTGTCGAAGTTGACGGTGGTGGTGGAACTGGCGCGCAGCCCCATCTTGTCTTCGTGCGGGCCGGAGCTGACACCCGCCATGTCGCGCGTCACCAGGAAGGCGGTGACATGTCCGCGCTCGGCGCTGGGGTCGGTCTTGGCGAAGACCGTGAAGAAGTCGGCAAAGCCTCCGTTGGTGATCCAGATCTTGTTGCCATTCAGGATCCAATCGTCGCCGTCGCGGCCCGCCGCGGTTTTGATAGAAGCGGAGTCCGACCCGGCGCCGGGCTCGGTGAGACAGAAGGCCGCGACCAGATCGCCGGTTGCCAGCCGGGACATGTACCTGGCCTTCTGCTCGTCGGTGCCGAACAGAAGGAGACCCCGCATCCCGATCGAGCTGTGGGCGCCTACCGTCACCGCCACCGCGCCGTCGTGCTTGGCCACCTCCTGAAGCGCACGAGAGTAGGCGGTGCTCCCGAACCCCATCCCGCCGTGCTCTTCGGGAATGACTAGGCTGAAGAGGCCGAACTGTTTGAGCTCCTCGAGAAACTCGGGGGGCATCTCTCCCTTGCGGTCCCATTCTCCGAACTCCGCCTCGCGAGACTTGAGCAGGAGGTCGAGGGAGGCGATCACGCCTTTCAAAGTCTCGCGCTCCGCCTCCCGCAACGCCGGAAAGGGAAAGAGCATCTGCTCTTCGACGGAACCCACGCACAGCGAACGCATGAAGCTGAGACTCTTGCTGTCGGTCATGAGCAAAGCCTAACGCTGGCCGTCAAAGCCGGCACGAGTTTGGTCCCACCCGTGGTGGGCCCATGGTGGGTATCGCAAGGTCGATGTAAGGTCTCCCATGCGCGTTCTCCATCTCCTGGCCAGCCCGGTGTTCAGCGGCCCCGCCGAGAATGTGGCCCTCCTAGCCCGCGCGCAGCAGGCCCTGGGCTGCGAGGTGACCGTCGCGGTCGACCGGAAGCGCCCGGCTCTCCAGGCGGAAGAGCCGGCGGTCCCCCGCCTAAGGTCGCTGGGACTGCTCGATGAGATGGCGGAAGGCGACCTCGAGCTGAGCGTGAAGTCCGGCCCGGCGGCGCTCCTGCGCGATGTGAGCCGCTTACGGTTGCGAGCAGAAGCTTTGGACGTGATTCACACCCATTTCACCCACGACCACCTGCTGGCCAGGTTGGCTCTCCTGAACAGGCTTGGCCGGGTCGCGTTGATCCGTTCGATGCACGCGCCCAGATCGATTCGGTGGATCCTCCCCTATGCGCACGGGTACACCGTTCCCTCCGCGCGCTATCTGCCCGCGCTCAAGGATCGTCCGGTGGTGGTTCTCCCTGCCCAGGTGGATCAGGCCTTTCGGCCGCCCCCTGACCGCGTAGCTCTCCGCAACGATCTCCGGCTCCAGGGCGAGCCGTTGGTGGGGATGGTCTCCACCTTCCAGCCGTCGCGACGGCATCTTCTGGCGCTGGAGGCCTTCGCACGTCTTCGGATCAAGCGGCCGGGTGCCCGACTGGTGCTGGTGGGCGATGGCGGCGCGGAGATTGACGTGAGGCGGCGGGTCGAGTCGATGGGGCTCCAAGGCTCCGTCACTTTTGCCGGCTACCAGTCAGGGGCGGCTTTCGTCCGCTGGTTGCAGACAATGGACTGTGTCTGGGTGCTCGGGTTGGGGAACGACTGGAGCGCGCGGGCGGCGGCCCAGGCCCGCGCCTGCGGCGTGAGGGTGCTGGCGGTCGATGAGGGCGCTCTGTCAGAGTGGGCCAGCGCTGTGGTGACGCTGGAGCCCTCCAGCATCGTGGAGGCCACGCTCGGGGTCGATCGATTGCCGGGGGGGGCGCCTCTCGCGACGCCAGCCGCGTTGCTCGACTTCTACCGTTCCGTCGCCCGGTC
>JBGTHI010000129.1:0-2969 GCA_041746295.1 Myxococcaceae bacterium | reverse complement strand
CCTCCCGCCATGAACCGGGGGCCATCGCCGGGCACCGGCTCATAAACCCGGTCGAAGGGGAGGCGCAGCCATCTCCACGAGGCGAACGCCTCGACCGGCGGCCAAAGTCCGAAATGCTGGAGCCCCGCTACTACGGTGGAGAGCGCCAGCGCCGTGCCGATGCCCAAAGCCAGTGCACGGGACCGCCCCGGGGAAAGTTTCGCCAGGGTTGACGCGGCCAGAGGCACCCCCAACCAATGAAGGGTGCGGACCCATCCGGTTCCGTTCGGCGGCGCGCCTCCCAGGAGCGGGGCCAGCAGGCTCCAGATAACAAAGAGCAGGAGCGGGAGCCATTCTCGAAACTGTTCGCGGCCGAGGCTGTGCCCGCGCCAGCTCCACGCGAAGCCCAGGCCACTCAGACCACTGAGGATCAGCCCCGCCGAAGCAACCGCTTCGGAGAGTTGGACTCCCAGCGCCCATAGCCAGAGGCCCGCGAGCGTGAGCGCGCCGCTCAGACCTTCCCCCAGCTCAGGCGACCCTCCCGGTGAACCCATACAACCGTCGCCGCCAGGCCGAAGACGGCCACCGGGAGCCAGGCCGCCACCCCGGGGCTCAAACGTTCCGACAGCACCAGGGCTTTCGAGACCACCATCAGCCCCCACAACCCCAAGACCAGGACCAGGCTTTCCACCACCGAAGCGGTCAGCCCACCGCGTTGGCCCGGCCTCAGAGCCAGCCCCACCGAGAGCAGCGCCGCCACCCAACCGGAGGCGGGGTAAGCGAAGCGGTTGTGGATCGCGAAGGCGAAGGACCGCGCCGGGATCCCCACCCGTTCGCGCGCCTCGCGCTGATGGCGCAGGGTCCGAAGGCGCATCTGCTCGGGACGTCCCTGCCGGATCTCGAAGGCCTTCTCCCCCGCTCCCAGGTCGCGGAGCTCCCGCTCGGAGGTCCGAAGCTCGGTGCGACCCGGCTCCATGAATCGCCGTTCCACTACGTTGAACAGCTCCCACCGGCTGCCGTCACGGAATACCATCCGATCGGCATCCAGGCGCGACGCGAGCTCGAAGTCCGGCGTCAGGGTGAGCACCATTACCTCCTCATAGCCTTTGTCGGGGTCGCCCCCGCGCAGGTGAAAGATCCGATCTCCCACCCGGAACCATTGCTTGGGCTGAAAGTGAAAGCGCCAGTCCCCCCACCGCTTGAATCGGCGGGTAGTGATCTCATCAACCCTGCGGCCCGCGTCGGCCACTACCCGCTCGTCGAAGCCGAACAGCAACACCGCCGCAATCAGGGTGCAGAGCCCCACCGGTAGATAGAGCGCCCGCGGCCCGAAACCCAAGCCCATGATCGCGGTCAGCTCACCCCTGCGCTTGAGCGCCGAGACGGTCGCCCCGGCCGCGAGCAGAAGCACCGCGGGCCCCAGTTGCTGGGCCGCGGTCAGCGCCTTATAGCCGTACAGCACCGCGACATCGGCCACCCAGTTGGGGCCGGTATAGGCCTTGGCCCGATCCACGAAGTCGGCCACCAGGAAGACCGCCACCGCACAGGCGTAGAACAGCGACAAGAAACGCAGGAACAGCAGAACCACGTAGAGGGAAAGACGACGGCTCATCGGGCCACTCCCACCCGATGGGCTCGCCAGAGCACCGCGCAGCCCAGGACCACGAAGAGCAGGTTGCAGAGCTGTCCGGCCAGGAGCGCCGGGAGCTTCCCCTGCGTGCCCATGTTCTCGAAGGTGCGGGAGAGCACATAGTAGGCGACGTAGGCGCCCAACGTAACCAGGTAGCCGCGGGCTCTCCCGGCCCGGCGGCGGGCGATCGCCAGCGGAGCGCCGAAGAGCGCGAAGGCAAGGGGCGACAGACCGCTGCCGATCCGCGAATGGTAGGCCACCCAGTAGGGCCGGGCGTTTTCACCCCGCTGCTCGGTCCGGCGAGCCAGCTCCAGAAGCTCTCCGGGCGCCAGCTCCTCCTTCGGGGTGCGGAGGCGATTGCGCCGATCGCCCGTCGCTTCGGAGAGCCCGATCGGGATTTCCGCCCGTTCGAAGGAGACCACCGTGTAGTCGGTGGTCGACTTCCCCGCCCGGTGGACGTCACCGTCACCCAGGGCCAGGGTGAGATCCTCGCGGGGGCCCCCGAGGTTGACCTGTCCCTTGCGCGCCAGGACCAGCAGCGGCGCCGCCGGGTCGCGGTCATCGTGGACTAGGACGTTCCGCCAGTGGCTCTTCCCTTCGTCCGAAGCTTGCAGAGCCCGCAAAGCCTGCACCTCCTGCGCATAGAGGGTGAGCTGGGTGAGATCTTCGTAGAAGACGCCGGCCTTCACGTCTCCCATCACGTTCTTCTTCATGATCTCCGCCACCCGGACTTTGAGAGCTTCCATCCCCCAAGGCTCGGCGGTGAAGGCCAGGAGCACCATGATCCCGGCGACCAGCGCGCCGAAGGCCAACGGGACCACGGTCATCCGCACTGGGCTCTGTCCCAGCGCGGCCAATGCGGTCAGCTCGCGGTCCTCGCTGAGCCGGCCCATGCTCAGCAGGATCGCCAGTAAAAGCGCCACCGGAAGCGCGGTGGTCAGGATGTGCGGCGCGAGTAGTAAAGTCAGCTCGCCGAGATCCCGCGCGGTGACCGCCGAGCCGAGCAGAACCTCCGAGCCCCTGAGGAACTGCATCAAGAAGAGGAGGAGGAAGATGAAGCCCGCCCATGCCAAGAGTGGGACACCCAACTCCGAGATCAGGTAGCGGGTAATTCGGGTCATTCCCCCTCGGCTACAGGCTATAAGACGAGATGCGAAGCGATGTCGCGGCGGTAATGACTTCCGCGGAACCGGATCTGCTCGACCTGCCGGTAGGCAAGTGCGCGCGCGGCTCTCGCATCGGCCGCCCGCGCACAGACGGTCAGGACCCGTCCTCCGTCGGTGACCAGCCCCTCGGCTTCCATTCGGGTTCCCGAATGAAAAACGGCCACGCCCTCCGGGATGCTCTTGCAGGCCAGCCC
>JBGTHI010000128.1:0-5615 GCA_041746295.1 Myxococcaceae bacterium | reverse complement strand
GCAGCTCCACCGCCCACCAGCAGCGCGGCGATCGGCAGCGCCAGGGTGAAGGCAGCGAAGAGGAGAAGCAGCAGCGCGAAGAGGACCGCCAGTCCCAGCGGAAGGAAGCGAAGCCAGGGGTGCTTCTTGAGGAGCGCGAGGAGCCAGGCCGGAACGGAGCTTGGAGCCACCTGGCCGGCCACCTGTTCGAGGGTGGTGGTGCCGCTCGGGGAAACGCGTGGCGGCGCAGCGCTGACTTCGCCTGCGTTGACCCGGGCGAGCATCCGCGAGGCGGGCTGCGCCGAGGTAAAGGGCAGGGTCCGCATCAACCGGCCGCGGGGGCGGATCACCCGGCGGAGCGCGGCGGAGACTATCGTCGGCTGCACCCGGCTCTGGCTCAAGACGTGGTGGATCGTGGTGGGGCTGAGCCCAAGCGACCCGGCGGAGCCGGCTCCCTGGGCGTCCCCCTGGTGCGGGGGGCTGGCCAGGAGTCGCTTGCTGAGCGGAGCGACCATCACCAGCGCTTTTTCGTGGCTGAGCGCCGCCATCGGCAGGAGATGACGGTCGAACCAGATCTGGCTCACCGCCGCTGCCAGATGCCCCAAGCGGATGCGCCGGTTGGCCTCCAGCACCTGGCCCACCTGTTCCCAGGCCGCCTCCATGTACGGCTCCTGATTCTTCCGAACCACGCCGGTGCCGAACCCGGCGGTCACCCGGTGGCGGGGATCCAGGTTGAGCTGATGGACCCAGTTGTCGCGGGGGCTGACCTGGCTCCCGTTGCGCTCGGTGAGCAGCCGCTTGGTCAGCGCGTGCCAGGTGCCATAGAGCGGCGGGGTCACCAGTGGGTCGGGATCGTCCTCCACGCTTGTCCCTAGCCCGCTCGCGCTGTTCGCGTCGGCCGCGGGCTGCTCGGCGTAGCTGTCTCCCAGGTTGACCAGGGTCGCCAGATCCTCCTGGATCGGGCGCGGGTACGGGGTGGCCCAGTTCTCCAACCGGTCCACCTCGGCCAGCTCCTCCGGGGTGTAGTTCACCCGGGGGACCTGCAGCGCGCCTCCCAGCTTCAACACGCCACCGAACGACGGATCGTCGAACCCCCGCACATTGGAGCCGGGCGCCTGAACATCCAGGTCGCGGCGTCCCACGTTCTTGTCCACCGGCTTGGCCTTGAGCAGCCGCACCAGCGACTCGAAGTCGCCGGCCGCCGCAGTCCGGAAGAACCAGCGATGGTAGTAGGGGAACTGGGTGGGCGTTGGGCGGGGACCGGCAGGCTCGGTACCCCAAGCGGAGAAGGTCGCGTAGGGCGCGGTGGTGGGGTCGAGCCCCAGACCTGCCAGTCGGCCCGGCTCGAAGACCGGCATCACGAAGGCATGGTAGGCGGTGTTCTCCTTCAGCTTTCGGGGACAGACGATCCGGGAGCAGGCCAGATCGGGATTTTCGTCCAGGACCGACTTGAGTCGCGGCAGAACCGCGTCCATGTCGTTGGAGGTGAACTCGCCGTCGCTGCCGGCCAGGCTCCGATTGATGTGGACATGAGCCCAGGCCCAGAGCTGGTCGGCTGGCGGAAGTACGGTCAGATCCGGCACGTCGATGTAAGGCAGCGGCTTGCCCGCCAGCGCCTTGCCGTCGGTGAACTCCTCCTCGGTCAGCACCGCCAACATGATCCAGGGTCGGAGCCGGCCGCGCGCCGTGTCGGGTGCCGCCGGGGTGTACCGCCAGGGGAAATCCTCGTCGTAGAACTCCACCGCGGGCAGGTAGTTGGGCTCGAAGTTGGTGATCCAGTGGCGCGGCTCGGTGCGGACGATCGCCCTGGGGTCGATCCCCTGGATGTCACCCGGCCCAAAGAGGGCCACCTCGCGCGAGACCGGCTGGGAAGCGCTGTTGCCGTCGAGCTTGGTGCCGATCAGCTCCAGCTGCACCTGAACCCGGGCGCGGGTCTTCACCGTGGGGTCCAGATCGGCGGTGGCGATCTGGTTGGCCAGCCCGCTCCGGAGCCAGGGCAGGAAGGAATAGGTGCCTAAGGGTTGGGTCATGCCGCCCTCTCATAGGAGGGGATCACCTGGACCTGTACCGCCAGCTTGGGATCCTTGGCCGCCTTCCGGCCGATCCAATCGCGGGCGCTCGCCTCGCTGACGAAGGCCTCCGTCTCAGTCGAGACCGCCTGGTTGTTGTGCTGGAAGACCACTGCGTAGGTGTCCGAGACGATCTTCACTTTTTCCTCGAACGGCTGGAGCTTCGATTTAGAGGCCTTGGACAGCGGCGACTTGGCCACGCTGTTGCCGCCCAGGAAGTGGTCGAACAGCCTCGAGCCCAGGCCTCTAAAGCGGCGGACGAACCGGAGGAAGTTGGAGTCGATGATGATCTCCTCGTAGCGGACGATCCGCTTCACCATCCGACTGGAGCGCCAGATCCCTCCGGTCGCGCTCAGCTCCACGCCGCCTTTGTCCGGTGCGAAGGCCGGGCGGGAGAGCTTCTCTGCGTCGCTCATCTCCTGGAACTGCGCGGGAGCGAACTGCTCCAGCGTATCCGCCTTTCGGTCGAGCCCGCCCGACAGCACGCGCAGCTCGACGCGGTTGACATCGTCCGGCTTCTGGTTCCCCACCTTATCCAGCTTGAGCTCCAGAGGGGCCCTGCGCTGGGAGACGCGCAGGGTGCCGACAGGGTGCAGCACCAGCCCCTCGGCTTCCCCTTCGGTTCCGGAGACGGTCCGGAGCGAGACCAATAAGTTGTTGCCGGCCGGCAAGAGAGCGCGCCAGCTCTCCGCCTTCTCGAGCTCCGCCTTGAGCAGGGGGAGAACCGAGATCGGCGGCAGCTGGGTGTCTTGTGATTCGCCCCAGGTCACGTCGACATCGACCGAGATGTCGAAGAAGAGGAGCGAGATTGAGGCGGTGCCGTGAGCCCGCCACGGGGTAGGCCCCTCCAGGGAGCCCCGGAGCCGGACGCTGAAGGCACCCACGCCGAAGACCCTTACCGAGAACGAGGCGGAGATCTCGATGATGAAAGAGAAGGGAGAGAACTGGAACAGCGCATCGAAAGCGAGGCTGCCCTGTACGTTCAGCGAGTCCAAACCGAAGAACAGCTCCGCCCGCGCGCCGAACTGCAACGTATTCGACGTCACCGCGAAGTAGCCTTCGATCCGGACGCGAGCGAAGTCGGTGTTGATCAGCGTAATCGCGATCCGGTTGGGACTGGGGAAGGGCAGAGGTGGCGGTGTGAAGCGGGGGTGGAAGCCGCCCACGCTGACCACGAAGTTGGCGTCATCGCCGAAGGCCACCAAGAGCCCCATCTCCCCTTCGATGGTCATGAAGAGGATGCGAGACTCGAACAGCGCGGCGAAGAAATAGAGCCGCTTTTTGCTGAACTCGATCGCCCCCGCGAAGTTGACCTGGAGGACCAGCACCGCGGCCTCTTCGGCCGGCAGGATAATTTTAAGGACTCCCAGGATCGCGATGTCGCCGGGGATCTCGATGATGATCCCAAGCGAGATGCTCACCAGCGTGGGGGTGCCCCAGCCCAGCTTGGCCATGGGGCCTATCAGAAAGGTCCCTTCCTTTTGCGGGAAGAGCGCCTTCAAGTCGCTGATGATCTTGGGGGCGTTGGCCACCACGTCCTGCGGGAACATCACGCTCTCGATGGCGCCGCTGCGGACCCCCTCCATTAGCGTCTGGAGGTTCATCGTCCGATTGAGGCCGAGCAGGCCGCCCACCCCTATGAGCGTGAAGCCGAACCCCAGCTGAAGGCCGGTTCCGAACTCCGCGGTGATCAGGATAAGCAGAGAGAAGCCGGGCGAGCCGTCCGGGTTCTTGGTGTTGATGATGCCCACCGCGTGCAGGCTCAGGAGCTCGGCGAAGACCAACTCCAGAGCGCCGGCGTACTCGCCGCGATCGGTATCGATAAAGAGATACCCGCCCCCCTTGACCACGCCGGCGTCGACCGAGAGCCCCACGCCGTTGGGCGGCTTGAAGGCGAAGGTCAAGTCGGTCGGACCCAGATTTCCGCCGCCCTCCGGGAAGGTGAAGGTGGCCTTCAGCCCCATCCGATCGACCGAAGCGGCAAGAGGGCCCAGGCTCGCCTTGAACGCTCCGGACAGCTCGACCGGGATCGCAAGATCGCCCTCGGTGCTGGCGATCCCCGCGCGAAGATAGAGGGTGACAATCTCCAACGGACCCAGGGTGACATGGGAGGGGATGGCGATCTCCAGCGCCGCGCTGCCGGTGAAGGCCAGCCCACTGTCCGGGCTCCAGGTCATCCCCACATCGAAGTTGGACTCCAGCCGGATTCCGGAGAGCAGCTTGGCGATGAAGCCGTCGCCGCCCTCGCCGCTGATCACCAGCTTGCCGCCCTGCAGCCCGGCTTCGATCGAGGGGACCGCCGAAACCGTTCCGCTGGTACCCGAGAGGTGGACGTCCAGCCCGAAGCCCAGACTGGGGCTCTGGACCTCCAGCCGTGAGCCTCCGGCAGTGCCCAGGAGCAGGAACGGCTCTGCACTCCGAGCCCGCGAGACCTCCACGCCCAGATGAACGTCGGCGGTGGGGCTGCCCGGATCCAGAGTGAGATCGAAAGGCGGTTTGATGCTGAGGGTGAGATCCGTGGCCAGGCTGACGGAAGCCTCCACGCCCACCCGCCAGTCATCGGCCTCGATCGCGTCCGAGACGGTGAGGGTGGCCGGGGTGCGCAGGCTCAAGTCCAGGCCGGGAGGGGTGAGCGCGGGGTTCACCTCGGCGGCGAAGCCGAACGCCTCGAGCACCGCCGGCGAGCCCGGCGGCTCAAGAAGCTGCGCGGGGATCTCGAACTTGCCCTCCAGGAGCGTCTGGAGCGTCCGGAACAGGGTCCGCCCGTCGAATCCCGAGGTGCCCCAGCCGTAGACCTCCTCAAGCAGCCCCACCGGATCGGTGAACAGCTTGCCGAGCCGGTCGAACCGGAGCGCTTTTCGGGTGTAGGCCCCTTGAAGCGAGCTCGCCGGTCCTCCTTCGACCGGCGCAACGTCGATCGCACCCACCACCATCAGCGGGACGAAGGCTTGAGGGAAGCGGACCTCCACGTATTCCACCAGCAGCCGCTGCAGCAATCGCTCGGCGAATTGAGATGCGAAGGTGGAGAGCTCCGCCCGCTGAGCGGGGGTCAGCCCGGAGCCGCTGGCGCTCAAGGTCTGGAGCAGCTCCCCCAGCTGCGTCCCCGCCTCGACCAGTAAGGCAATACGCTGGAGCAGCGCGACACTGGCGGCGCCCACCGCGCCGGTGTCCTCCTCTTCGATCCCATTCATCAGCTCCCGAACCAACTCCGGGAGCCCGGCCGCCGCGGATACCGCGGAGCCCAAGGCGGTGCCGAGCTGTGCCCCTGTCGCCAGCCCTTCCGGCCGGCGGAGGCCGAGCCATTCCAAGACCGAGTCGGTGGACTGATCCTCCGCCCGGCGGGCCAGCGGATCGAAGATGCGGGCCAACTCCGACGCGATGAGCTCGATTGTCCCTGCGGCTTCGTTGCTCATGCCACCCCCGAAAGAGCTTGGCGCAGCACCTGAGCGGCGATGGGGGTCCGGAGGAGCTCGAAGGTTGCGGCGCCCTGAGCGGCCAGCCCCTTTCGGAGCTTGGCGCTACCGTAGCGCCCCAGCAGCCGGTACCACCTTTGGAGGTAGGCCTCCT
>JBGTHI010000127.1:0-3617 GCA_041746295.1 Myxococcaceae bacterium | reverse complement strand
GGCACCCACCCCCTCCCGCTCCCCCCTATATGCCCTCCGGCGACCAACCACCCCCGCCCCCCCATCAAGCGCCGAGGCTCCCTTCAGCCTCCGCCACGGCGCGCTTCCGAAAGACCGCGAGCTTCAGCACGGCGAAGTTGATCAGCGATGCCGCCAGCATCGCCAAAAACCCATTCAGATAGCGCGAGCTGAAGAGCTGATTGAACAGCGCCAGAAATCCTACACTGAGCCCATAGTTCAGCCCATAGGCAGCCACGTACCGCAACACCGAAGCCTCCGCTCCGCGAAAGACGTGGTGGCTGTACATGAAGAAATTGAAAGTCATCCCGGCCAGATGCGACAGAACCTGCGCCACGTAGGGATCGATCTTGAAGTAGACCAGCAAGGCATAGAGCGAGTAACCGAAGACGGTGTTGACCACCGCTACCCGGTAGAAGGCGAACAGCTGACGAAACGCGGCTAAGCTAGGCATCAGGCATTGGCCCCCCGCGACGGGCGCGACTCACGCGCTTCGGATGATGCGAAGTTGATTCGTTCTTTCTCGACCACCAGAGGCAAATCCCGTGTCCGCGCCGACAGGAGCCTGACCTGCTCGCCCAGCACCCCCAGGAAAAGGAAGGTCAGCGCCAGCCCCAGCCCGCCGCCCAGGGTCGCGAGGAGCGCTCCCGGTCGACGCCATCCGGCGAGCCAGAAGGTGATGGGAACGGCGGGGAGAACCGTTACGGCAAGGACCGCTCCCAACGCCAGTGGCAACCGCAACAGCCCCTTGGAGGAGCCGGCCACCGAGGAGATCACGAAGCCGCTCAAGGTCGCGAAGCTGTTCTTGGACGCCCCCCGCATGCGCAGCGGCCGATCGAAAGGAAGGGTGGAGAGCGTATGGCCCGTCTCCACCAGCATTCCGCGGAAAAACGGCTCCGGCTCGTTCCAACCCTTCAGCTCCTCGACCACGCGGCGGTCGTAGAGCCCGAAGCCGGTGGCTCCCGGGATGACCGGGTAGTCGCCGAACCTCGCGAGGAAGCCATAAGCAAAGGCGCGCAACCCTCGCCGCACCGGCCCATTGGCCTCCGATCGCCGGGTGGCGAGAACAATCTTGTCACCCGCCCTCCATCGGCGAACGAACTCCGGGATCAGGGTAGGCGGATCCTGGAAGTCGGCGCAGAGCGATACCACCGCCCTTCCCCGTGTCTGGTAGATGCCATAGGTCGGCGAACGCATCTGACCGAAGTTCCGCGCGTTGACGATCACCCGGATGCGCGGGTCGTCGGCGCACAGCGCTCGCAATAGGGGAAGCGTTTGATCGGATGACCCGTTGTCGATGAAGAGCAGCTCATAATCGCTGACTTCGGCGTCTCGCATCGACTGTGCGACGGCCGCCGCCATCTGCCGAACGTTAGCCTCCTCGTTCAAGGTGGGGACCACCACCTAGATCTCGGGCTCGCGGGAGGGGGGCGCGATCATCGTCAATTGCTCAGCAATACTTTCAACGCGGCCGCGCCCAATCCGTATTGATAGAGAATGGTCCCGAAGTCCTTGGAGACTTGGAGGAAGGTGGTCTTGTTCATCTTCTCGGGTACAAAGAGCGTATCTCCCGGCAGTGCCCTGTCGCCGCGTACGTCGGTGAACCATCCTTTCTGACGATTGGAGGTTACCGTGCCATCGGCGCGGAGCACGAAAACGCTTCGGCCGTCGGCGCCGTCTCTCATCCCGCCCGCCTGCTTGAGGTACTTGCCCAGGTCGCCCTCTTTATACGCGAAGGAGCCGGCATTGAAGACGCTGCCGAAAACCTGAACCGTGGTCGGTCGCGGCGGAATGTAGAGCCGATCGCCGTGCTCCAGGGGAAGGTCGGGCAGCGCGGTGGCATTGGGCTTCATCGCCAAGACCATTCGCCCGGAGGGGCGGAGCCGTTGCATCCGATCCACCAGCTGCTTCAGATGGTCGGTCTGGACTCCTCGTTGGACCGCCTCGTCGGCCGGAACGCGAGTGGTGAGAGCGCTGGTCAAAACCGTCGTCTCGAAGGCCTGAATGGCCCGGTCGTAGCTGGCCTGCTGGAGCTGGCGAAGCGCCTCACGGGAGAGCTCCGCGCCGAAAACGTAGCCGCGCGGGGTTACCCCTCCCGCCTTGGCCACTAGCTGCGAGAGTGTGCCGCCGGGAGGAAGGACGTACTCGCCGGGCTTCTGAACCTCTCCCTCGATCCGCACCAACTTCGCCCGCCGCTCGAGTGGCAGCTGGAGATTGGTGAGGGAGAAGATGCGGTAGAGATCGCCGCGCCGCAGAACGGTCTGCCCAGCGGCTGAGAGTGGGGCCTCGTGAACGATCACCGTTCCGCGATCCGACAGTCGCTCGATCGCCACCCGCCCACTCTCCGCGACCGAGTTGAGCCCGCCGGCGAACTGCAGCAGGGTTTCTAGGGTCTCGTCGGGCGTCGCTTCGAAGATCGCGGGCGCGTTGACGCTGCCATAGACCGCCACCTGGGGCCCCACCGGTCCTACGTAGATCACATCCTCGGTCTGCAGCACTGCATCGTGCGTCTTATCGCCGCGGATCAGGAGATCGTACAGGTCGAAGCTCGCCACCGCCTTCCCGCCGCGCCGGAGCTCGATTGCACGGAAGCTGCCCGAGGCGGCCGGACCGCCCGCTGCCATCACCGCGTTGACCAGCGTGGAGAGGCTGCCCAACGTGTAGGCGCCGGGATTATTGGCGAAGCCGGTCACATAGACCCGGATGCCGTGCAGCTGCCCCAGGCCCACCGAGAGCTCGAAGCCGCGGAACCGCTTGGCGATCTGTCGATCCACGTGGCTCTGGATCTGGTCGTGTCGGATCCCCGAGAGCTTCACGGCGCCGATCTTCGGCAGATGGATCTGCCCCGACCGATCCACCTCCAGCCGCTTGTCGGCCTCGATCGATCCGTTGATTCGCACCAGCACCTCGTCGCCCGGCATCAGCACATAGTCCGGTGGAGCGACGGCATCGAAACCGGGAGCGAAGGTGTGCTCCGCGTCGATCACCAATGCGTCGCCGAAGCGCGGCAACCGAGATCCCAGCGCCTCCCAGACGAACTTCTCGAATTCGCCGGGCGGAGATTCTTTGGGCCAAGGCTCACCCGGGTGCGGGAACCGAGTCCGTAGATTCGAGCTCCGACGCCGGTCGGCATCTCCGCCCTCGGTACTGTTTGACAGATCCTCGGTGGTCCGCAGATCGACCGCGCGCGACTGGCTGTGATCCTCGCCGTCGAATAACTCCGTACCCACGCTCGCGTCAGAAGAGCGCGCTTGCCCGCGGCCATCCCGTCCGGACGCGGTGGAGGGACCGCGCGTCGAGTCGTACGGGTCGCGGGCATACTGAGCCCGCGCCGCGGTCGAGAGGGTGAGCACCAGGAGGAGAAGACGGGATGGCACCAAGATTCACTCGCTTCGAACTCACGGGGTTCACGGGGCCGCGATGAGACGGGAACGCAGCTCGACAAACCAAGGAGCCACTGTCAAGGAGTTTGGTGATTTGTTGACGGTGCCCTCCGCGTATGAGACCCAATCTCTACGGGGTGGGAATGACGACTGCTTCCGGCGCTGATCTCTACTCAGGCCTTGCCTCAAAGACGGTGTTGGTGACTGGAGCGGAGG
>JBGTHI010000126.1:0-7716 GCA_041746295.1 Myxococcaceae bacterium | reverse complement strand
CCCGAGCGCCCGGACCGTCCGAAGCCGCCCGACCGTCCGAAACCCCCTAAGGCAGGAGGCATCTCGCTCCCCAGGGAGCTCACCTTCAAGCCGTTTACCCTGCTCTCGACCTCCGAGCCCGAGCCGGGCCCCCCGGCGGAATCGCCCGGCACTCCGGACGGCTCCACCGATTCGTGATGCGGGGCAGCTCTGGCGAGCGAGGCGGGCGATTTCTTGCCGCAGGGGAATCGGCGCGGTCAGATCCCGCCGCTTCCCACCCCACGTGTGATGGACCCCCACTCCACCCAGCAGAACGGCGGCCGCGCGAGTCATCCCCGCAGCAGAGGATGGTGGGTCCTTGTGCTGGGATTGGTCGCGTTGGCCTCCACCCGTGGAGAGGCCGAAGCGCTCCCCCTCCGGCTCCAGGCGGTCCTGATGGAGAAGATCCTCCTCTTTGACCGGAGCCTTCCCAAGGGCCAGCCCCAGATGGTGGTCTTGATCTACGGAGAGGAAAGCGACCAGGCAGAACAGATCCACCGCGCATTGGCCGAGCTCGGCGTTCGCAGCACCATGGTGAATGCCGGAGATCTCCGGCGGGCACCCGACGCGCAGCTGGTCTACATCTTCCCTCGCGGACTGACCCCCGCTGTCCGGGAGTGGACCATGCAGAGGCACGCGCTCTCCTTCACTGGAGACACGGATCCGGTAAAGTCCGGCCAAGTGGCGGTCGCCCTGACCCTGGAGGCCCGAAAGCCCCACATCATGGTCAACCTCACCGTGGTCAAGGCGCAAGGTCACGACCTAAGCTCGGGGCTGCTGCAGGTCGCCACCGTCACCCACTGATCGTCCAGCTCAGCCCTGCCCGCTCAGCAAGCTCAGCCATCAGCTCAGACCAAAGAGAGCGGCGGCATTGCCGGAGGTGACCTCGGCCACCTTCTCCAGCGTCACTCCCTTCAGCTCGGCCAGCTTCTTTCCTGTCTCCACCACCCAAGCCGGCTCGTTCTGCTTCCCCCGGTGCGGGACGGGGGCGAGATACGGGCTGTCCGTCTCCACCATGAGGCGCTCCAGCGGCGCGAAGCGCGCGGCCTCCTGAAGCGCTGCCGCGCTCCTGTAGGTCAGGATACCCGAGAGCGAGAGATAGAAGCCGCGATTGAGGTACCGGCGCGCCGCTTCCGTGTCGCCGGTGAAGCAGTGGATCACGCCCTGCTCTATGCCTTCCGCCGCCAGGATTTCGTCACATTCCTGATGAGCGTCGCGAACGTGAACCACCAAGGGCCTTTTCAGCGCGCGCGCCAGCGCACACTGCCGGGCAAAGAGCTCGCGCTGCCGCGCTCTGGGCGAGCGATCATAATAATAGTCCAGGCCGGCTTCGCCTACCGCGCGGACCTCCGGCTTCCGGCACAGCTCTTCCAGGAGGCACCAATCCTCCTCGGTGGCGTTGGCCGCCTCGTGAGGGTGGATGCCCATCGTGGCGGTAAAGAAGTCGGGACGGCTCTGCGCAACGGTCAGCGCATCGCCAAAGTTTTGGGTGGACTGCCACTGGCCGACGGCGACAGCGTGGACGAGACCGGCCTCACGGGCGCGGTGCACCCAGCCATCGAGCGCATCGGGAGCGAGGCCATCGACGTGGCAGTGGGCATCGATCCAGGTCATCGGTCCAGCGCGCATCGCCGTCACCGACCCGTTCAACGCACCGTGGTGCCGGGCTTCACTTCCCCCGGATCGATCAGCTTGAGCCCCTCTGGCCCCTCGCCCGCGGCGAGGATCATCCCGCGCGAGCTGATGCCCCGGATGGTCCGTGGCTTCAAGTTTGCCACCACCACCACGTTTCGGCCGATGAGCGACTCGGGGGCAAAGTACTCGGCGATACCGGAGCCGATCGTCCGCGGCTCGCCCTCTCCCAGATCCACCGTTAGCTTGAGCAGCTTGTCCGCCTTGGGCACCCGCTCCGCCGCCAGGATCTTTCCCGCTTTCAGCTCCACCTTGGCAAAGTCGTCGAGCTCGATCTCCCCCGGCGCCGCGGCCCGGATGGGTGTGGCGGCTTCTGCAACCTTCGCGGCCACCAGCTCATCCACCTGTGCGGGCTCCATCCGGGCGATCAACGGCGCTGGGTTCCCAATCGACCGGCTCCGATCGAGCAGCGGATAGCGGGCGCTCTGCAGCGCCTCGAAGGTCAAAGGCCGGGACGCCAGCTGCTCGAACAGCTTTGCGCAGAGCCCCGGCACGATCGGCTGGAGCAGCGCTCCCAGCAGATAGACCACGTCCGCCGCGTCGGAGAGGTCGCCCTGGGCCCGCGTTCGATCGGTCCTCACGGTATTCCAGGGAGCGGCGGCCTGAAGGAACTGGTTGGCGGATTGGGAGATCTCGGCGATCCCTTTCACCGCCGCTCGGAAGTCCATCCGCTCGTAGGCTCCCCGCACCTCCTTGGACTTCTCGAGAGCCGACTCCACCAGGGCCCTGCCGGTGCCGGAGCCCGTGCTGGGCGGTGCGAGCGCCTTCTGGAAAGGACCGGCCAACATCGTCAGCGCCCGGTTGGCCAGGTTGCCGATGTTGTTCACCAGCTCGCCGTTGACTCGAAGCCGGAAGTCCTTGAGGGACAGGTCCAGATCCTCCGGTCCGGGTCCCAGGTTCCCCGCGATGAAGTAGCGGAAGTAGGCCGGATCGAGTGTCTCCCAGTAGCGCTTGGCCAGGATGAAGGTGCCGCGCGACTTGGACATCTTCTCGCCATTGACAGTGAGATGGCCGTGGACCAGGATTTTAGACGGCACCTTGAAGCCGGCATGCTTCAGCACCGCCGGCCAGAAGAGCGCGTGGAAGTAGACGATGTCCTTTCCGATCACGTGGTAGATGCGCGCGTCGGCCTCGGGCGCCCAAAAATCCATCGCGTCGCTAAGGCCCTGGCCCGCCTTCTTGCCCGGGCCCTTGGCCCAGAGCTCGCTGGTGGAGATGTAGCCGATCGGCGCGTCCAGCCAGACGTAGAAGAACTTTCCGGGCTCGCCTGGGATCTCGAAGCCGAAGTACGGGGCATCCCGGCTAATGTCCCAGTCGGAGAGCCCCTTCTCGAAGAACTGCTTCAGCTGATTGCTCACCGAGCCGTGGACGAACTCACCGTTCTCGAGCAGCGCCTTGAGCTCATCGGCATGCTTGGACAGCTTGAAGAAGAGGTGCGTTGACTTCTTCATCACCGGCGGGGTTCCGCAGATGGCGCAGCGCGGACCCAACAGATCGGTGGGCGCGTAGGTCTTGCCGCAGACCTCGCAGACATCGCCGTACTGTTCGGGCGACTTGCAGTTGGGACAGCCGCCCTTCACGAACCGATCCGGCAGGAATCGCCTGTCGGTCTCGCAGTAGGTCTGCTCGATCTCGCGCCGGTCGATCTCCCCCGCCTCCTTGAGCCGTCGGTAGATCAGCTCGGCGTAGTGGCGGTTCTCCGGGTAGTGGGTGGAACCAAAGTAGTCCAAGTCGATCTCGAACCGCTTCATGTCCTCTTGATGAAGCTCGAAGAAGCGCTGAACGAACGCCTCCGGCGTGACCCCCTCTTTCGCGGCGTTCAGCTCGATCGGCGTGCCGTGAGTGTCGTCCGCGCACACATAGGTGACCTTCTCGCCGCAGGACTTCATGAACCGGGCGAGGACATCGGTCTGGACGTACTCCACCATGTGGCCCAGGTGGAGCGGACCGTTGGCATAGGGCAAGGCACTGGTGACGAGGATCTTGGCAGCCATGGGGTGCGCCGACTCTTAAGCGGATCCGTTGGGGCGCCCAAGGCTTTTTAGCTCCCCTGGCTTGCCCCGATGCTGACACCCAGCTTTCGATGGTTCTCGAACTGTTCCTAGCTAAGCCTAGGTTCCGCGGCGCTCATTGAAGCTCTTCTGTCGGAGCCGTTCGAACTTTTCGACCAACCGCCAGTCCCTCCACTCCTCTACCAGCAGGGCCTGGCCAGGCTCACCTAGGCCTAGGTTGAGCCTGCCAGTGGTGATCTCCGCCGTGGCCTGGGCGAGCAAGCCTCGCTCCCCAGCGACCCGGTACGCGGCGATCGCCCGGGCCAATGCCGGCTCCAGCTTTGGAACGGGGCGATCCAACATCCCTCGCTCGGCCAACAGAACGACCTGACCCAGGATCACATAGGCCAACTCTCTCGCCCCCTGTCGAATCCACTCCTCGACCGAGGATAGGGACAGGGGATGTTGGAACCTGGCTCCACCCTCTTCACCGTTCGACTGGAACTGCGCCTGGGCGGCCAAGGAGGCAAGCTTCGCGAGGCTGCCATCCTTGAAAAGGATGGCGCGCCCGGTGAAGTCTTCCTCGCCTTCCGGATCGAGGAGGAGGGGCACGTCCGCCTTTCTGAGGAAGAGGATCCGCTCCTTCGTCTTTGGGGCATTGAGGGTCGCGCAAAGCGCCACCGCGCGATCGAGGAACGTGTCGCGCCAGTGAAAGTACCCGACAGGACCCATCTCGGCCGCCTTGCTCGCGAAGTCCAGGGACTGGAGATGGCTCAGCGCTCTCTCGGAATGGTTGATCCACGGGGGAAGGAGTCGTGCGTATCGGAGCTCCGAATCCGAAGAAGCGCCCTGGCCGGCCACCTGGATTGCGGACAGGATTTCCGCCGCCTCAGCGGTGACCGCGTCGTTGTGGCAGAAGGAGGCTAAGCCCGCAGGCGGCCAGAAGCTGCTCGTGAGGGATCCGGTTGGAGGCGGGCGTGCCCCTGGTTGGTTCGCCCGCCAACACCTCACGGAGCAGGGGAATATCGGCGGGCTCGGGATTGCGTCCGATCAATGTCAGGGCTCGAAGCCGAAGCGCGGGCGAGGGATCGCGCAGGGTGATCTCCCGGGCCAGCGATGCTTGGTGGGGCTCCAGCACGTGATACGGGAAGCCCTTCCATCGGGCGAACAAGGGGGTGCCTGGGGTTGGCGTCTCCACCCGGACGCGCGGTGCGGTGGGGTATGATTCCCCTTATCGGCTCGGGTGGAGGAAAGTTTCCCTTCGCCACATTTCTTGAACGCTGAGAGAAACGTCGAGCAGGCGCCGTGCTCGATCGCGCAAGGGGCGTCCGGTTTCCAATTCCTCTGCGTTTCGGAGTTATCCAAAAATTATAGATGGAGAGTTACCTGGGTCGCGCACCCCGACCGAAGCTGACCAACAACTTCTCTCAGGCCTGGCCGACAACGAGGAACCTAGGCCAAGAGAGACCTCAATGACCGTTGCACTTCGCCCCCGAGCAGCCCATCGAACCGCGAACCGCGAACCGCGAACCGCGCGGCCCAGCGGCAGCACGGCCGCTCTGCGTGAGCTGATGGCATTTCTGGACGCGATTCAGAGAAAACCGGGCCGCACGAAGAACGGCTGGGTCCAGAGCGCGTACATCTCGGCGCGAAACCACCTCACCGGCTCTGGGTACGCAAACCCCTCTACAGCCCATTTGCTAGCGCAGATGACTCCGAACGATCAGGCGACCTATTTCGCGGCTCTGCGCGACGCACTGAACAAGTCCGGCAGGAGTCATCTTGCAGAAAAACTGGCGAGATTGGAGAGTTCTCCGCGGAGGGTCTACATTCCCGAGGACCGCCAGCTCTCTTACCCGTTTGTGGATGCGGCGGCTGCGAGCGGTTATACTCGGTTCGACATCTGCGTTTTCATGGAAGGGGCGCAGAAGCATCTTGCCGCGGCGTACGCAGCATCCGCTCAAGAACGAAACCCGGGAATCGACTGCCGAGTCGTCGTTGTTGACTCCCCATTTCTGACTGGCGACATCAGGAACGGCCGGGTCGCGATTGCATATCGTTACTCATGATCTCCATTCACCGGCTCGGCAGGCAGCAACTCAGCCTGATCCGATTCGATAGAGGTAGATGCGTTTTGATCGGTTGCGTGGGCGTGGAAGGCTGACAGGCATCACGGCTGCTTGACGTCGGCTCGCCGCAGCTGAGTCTGCGCCATCTCTAAAATTCGATCGAAGTGGGCCCGCGAGACCGGCACCACCGAGAGGCGCGACCGGGTGACGAGTTGAATTCCGGCAAGCTCGCGCGAGGCCTTGATCGCCTGGAGCGTCACCGGCGTCCGAAGCTCCGCCACCGGTGCCACGTCCACAGCCACCCAGCCCTGGCCCTCCTCCCCAGAAGCGGTTGGATCGGGAACGGCCCGGGTGAGCGCGCGGGCCACGCCGACTACCGCCTTCCCCTCGTTCGAGTGGTAGTAGAGGCAGAGGTCCCCAGGCTCCATCGCCTTGAGGTTGTTTCGAGCCTCGAAGTTGCGGACCCCCGTCCAAGCGGTTCGACCCTCCCGGACCAGCTGATGGTAGGGGTAGACCGACGGCTCGCTCTTGATCAGCCAGTGTTGGCGGGCGGAAGGCACGGCCTTTTGCTTATACCTCAGGGGACCATCTTCAACCAGGCTCGCAATGCTTAGCCAGGGTCGACCCCGATGCCGAACCGGGTGCCCCTTAAAACCAAACGCGAGCGGGCAACGGCAGTCGCCGCTATGCGGGAGTGGGGACCCGCCCACAGACAGCCCAGAGCAGCCGCTCCAGGACCAGCATTCCCGGCGCCGAAGACTTGAGCGCCAGATCCGCTTCGGCGCAGGAGCGCAGAGCGGCCAAAAGCTCGGTCCGGCTGAACTGCGAGGCGGCTTCCATCGATTTGAAGGCGGCGTATGGATGGGGAACCTTTGTTCCCAGCGCCTTGGCTTCCTGCTCGATCCGGGGGAAGACGCTGCTCTGAAACTCCTTGTAGCTGCGAGGCGGGCTACCCATAGTCAGCTGGGCCAGCCGCTCACAGGTGGTGAGAAGGCCCCGAACCACGCTGGCCACCGCCCCCAGCATCATCAGCTCGTGACTCCCCTGCTCCTTGGCGTGGGCCACGTAGGTCAGCGCCGCCTTGAGGTCCCGCTTCTGCAGGGCGTCGCTCAGCTCCATGTAGCCCTCTTCGCGCACATGGCCGACCAACGCGTCCACATCGGCTCGAGAGATCACCTCTCCGGCGGCATGTAGCGCCAGCTTGGTGAGCTCACTTTGGAGCAGCCTCATATTGGTGCCGCAGCGGGCCGCCAGCACCCCCTCCGCGCCCGGTCCCAGCCGCTTGCCGTAGGGCTTGAGGGAGAGGTGGATCACTTCGGAGAGGTCGGCTCCCTCGCGGCTGCTCTCCACTTTGCGGACCACCACCTCCCCCACCCCCTGAATCTTCTTCACCAAGGGGCTCTTGAGGTCCACCTCGGTCGCCACCATCACCAGCGTGTGGCCCTCCGGCAGACCCCGATCGAGCAGCTTCACCAGCGCCGAAGCGTCATCCTCTGGGGCGCTAAGCCGCTCCTTCCGCCCTTTCTGGGGCGCCAGGAACTCGGGATCGTGCAGTAGAACGACTTTGGGCCCGGGAAAGAGCGGGAGGGTGGCCAGCTCCACCGCCACCTCGCGTGGAGAGGCGCCGTCCATCGTCTGGAGGCTCAACCCCGCCTGAGGCTCCGGAAGCAGTTGCTGCAGTTGAGCCTGCGCGGCCTGGCGCACCAGGAACTCGTCGCCCCAGAAAAGGTAGACCGGCTTGGTCGCGCTCACGGCGCCACCTCCATCAGGACCCGCTCCAGCTGTAACCTCGGCGAGCCGTTGCGTTGGGTGATACTGTGGAGCGCCTCGCGGAGCAGATCACCCTGGCGGTGCAATTTGAAAGGGGAGCGCCTCCCCCCTGCCTCGCGGCAGAGGGTCTCCAGCTCCGGGTCCTGGGGGAAGCTCTGGCCGGCCTGCGCCGCCAG
>JBGTHI010000125.1:0-1768 GCA_041746295.1 Myxococcaceae bacterium | reverse complement strand
ATCGTACCGATCTCCTCCAGCGTGTGCTCGCGTCCACCCTCGAGGCCGAAGTAGAGGCGCAGCACCTTCGCGTCACGGGGTGGCAACGTGGACAGCGCCTGCTCGATCTCGTCGGTAAGGAAGCGGTTCATCGCCTCCTCTTCCGTATCCGGCATCTCGTCGGCGACGAAGCGCTCGATGAGCGAACGATCACCATCCGGGTCCATCGGTGCATCGAGCCGCACGTCGCCGGTGTTGAGCGCGGCGAGCGACTGCACGACGTCGACGGACAGGCCAGTTACCTGGGCCAGCTCTTCCGGCGACGGCTCGCGACGCAGCTTCTGGCGCAGGATCTCCGACGCCTTGATGATGCGCGACAGGTCGGCGGTACGGTTGAGCGGAACGCGGACCGTTCGACCCTGACGCGCGAGCGACGAGAGGATGGCCTGACGGATCCACCACACGGCGTACGAGATGAACTTGACGCCCTGGTCGGGATCGAATTTCCGCGCCGCCGTAAGCAGGCCAACGTTGCCTTCGCCGATGAGATCGATGAGCGGCAGGCCGCGGTTCTGGTACTTCTTCGCCACGGAAATGACGAAGCGAAGATTGCGCTTCACCAGCTCCTGCAGGGCATCCTGGTCACCAGCCCTGATCTTCTTGGCCAGCTCGATCTCTTCCGCACCCTTGAGGAGCGGATACGTGCTGACCTCGTACAGGTACTGGTCCAGGATATCGCGTTCCGGCTCGGTCGGTGCGATTCCCGCGGGGGCCGCGCGACGGCGCTTCCGCTTGACGTCAGTCATGATGTTCTATGATCCTCGGGACGACAGCTCGTCCGCGATTGTGGGGTGCTTACTCAGATGTTGAAGCGCTGGGACGGTGCATTCACGGACGGAGGGAGCACTGCAGGCCATTTCGTCCGCACGAATCACACCGGAGCCACCGGATCGGCAACGGCTGGCAGTAGGAACTGCGCGGCGCCATTTCCGGGGAGCCATGCAAGATACGACATGGAGGTTCATGCGCCAGTCCGCGACGCTGAATCTGCTTGACGAGTGACATACACGCGACTAGACTGCGCGGTTCCTGACGCCCTTGCCGGTGACAGCCCACGTGGGCTGCAACCGAACCGCAAGGGTATCGCGCCCGGGGGCGTAGCTCAGTTGGGAGAGCGCTTGAATGGCATTCAAGAGGTCAGCGGTTCGATCCCGCTCGTCTCCACTCCGGTGCGGTAGGGCGGTGTGGCCAGCAGTGAGGTTCCGTCGTCCAGCCGGACCGGTTCCGGCCTACAGGTCGTGGGTCGTTTTGCGGGAATAGCTCAGTTGGTAGAGCACAACCTTGCCAAGGTTGGGGTCGCGGGTTCGAGTCCCGTTTCCCGCTTTCGCGATGTCAGGCAGCAGGATGCAGTTCGGGCGGTTAGCTCAGTTGGTTAGAGCACCACGTTGACATCGTGGGGGTCACAAGTTCGAGTCTTGTACCGCCCATGGCAGTACGCAGGTCGGGGAGCAGGTTTGCAGCAAGGTGGGTATGCCGTAGGTGGTACCGCAGCGCGCCTGTAGCTCAATTGGATAGAGCATCTGACTACGGATCAGAAGGTTGGAGGTTCGAGTCCTTCCAGGCGCATGGTGTGAGTGTTGGATGGGGTGTGGGATGCAGTACCAGTCAACGGGGCGTAGCGTAGCCCGGTAGCGCGCCTGCTTCGGGAGCAGGAGGTCGCAGGTTCAAATCCTGTCGCCCCGATTGATAGATAGACGATGCCCCGCTGCGATCTCGGTCGCAGCGGGGC
>JBGTHI010000124.1:0-3000 GCA_041746295.1 Myxococcaceae bacterium | reverse complement strand
GGCGACCGTGGCGCGCTCGGCCGACTCCTGATTCGCGCCCGGTGACTGAGTCAGCAACGAGGACAGCACGAGGACATGGAGTGTCGTCAGCATAGCACTGCCGATTAGCATGTCCTCGGGGGGCACCCCACAAAACGGCTCTGTCGGTGCAGCTCTAGCAACAGGCTGACCGCATGGGTCAGGCTGGGAATCGCCTCCGCCCGATTCGGGTGCAGCCTCTCGCGGTCCAACAACATCGCCTTCAGCCCCACCCGCCTCGCACCTTCGACATCGTCGGCCCAGGAGTCGCCGACCATCACCGCTTGCGAAGGCAGGGCGCCAAGGCGGCGAAGCACCTCGAGGAAGATACAGGGACTCGGCTTGACCTTGCCGTGCACACGAGAGGTGAGGAAGGCATCGACGCTCAAGTCGAAGTGCTCCACGAACCGGCCCAAGTCGCGGCCGCCATTGGAGACCAATTTGTCCAACTCCGTCCGGTAAACAGCGACTTACCTCGGATGACGCTGGGAGTCGAAGCGACCTCATCCCGCCTTCCTACCGGTCGAAACAAAAAATGTTGAATGTGTGATAATACATACACAGGCGCTTCCTGGCGCACGGAGCTTCACATGGTCTCATCCTTTCGCTCGTCACTCGTTGCCGCGGTTCTTCTCGCCTCAACCGTTTACGCCAACCCCTTCGCGGTCGCGGTGGGTGAAACCAAGGTGATCACGCTCTCTCAGCGGATCTCCGGCGTCGAGGTCGGAGATGGAAGCCTGGTCGAGGTGACCCGGATGCCTAAGGGAACCGCGGTGGTGGTCCGGGGTCGCGAGCTGGGAAAGACCGAGCTAACCCTCCGCACCTACGACGGCGGCACGGTGACTCTCACTCTGAACGTCACCTCCGGCGGCTCCCGGGCGTTTTCGGTCGACCGCCGCGCCAGCCGGATGACCATCAGCACCCCCGAGATCGAGACGGAGAAGCCGGCCCCCGAGCCCTCCGCCCAGCTCCACCAGGTTCGGGAAGATGCCGATGAGAGCGCAGTCGCTGCTGCCCCCTGAGCCGCAAGCAGCGCGACCGACAGAAAAGGCAGCTCACGCGCGGGCACCCCCCGCGCGTTTCATTTTCGGTATATGGCCTTGCACATGGATCAACGAACGGTCGCATTTCTGGGTGCGGGCAATATGGCTGAGGCGCTGATCAAGGGGCTCTTGCGCTCCGGCACCTCGCGCCCCGACCAGATCATCGCTACGGGCAGGCGGGCGGAGAGGCTGGAGGAGCTCTCGCGCAGCTACGGGATCCGCACCACCGACGACAATTTGAAAGCGGCTCGGGAGGCGGACGTGATCATCCTCTCGGTCAAACCGCAGGGGATGAGCCGGCTCTTGAACACCGTCGCGCCGGCGGTGGACCCCAGCAAGCTGGTGATCTCGGTCGCGGCCGGCGTACCGATCGCAGCGTTGGAGCGGAAGCTCGGAGCCGGCGCTCGCATCGTTCGGGCGATGCCCAATACGCCGGCGCTGGTCGGAGCAGGCGCCTGCGCGTTGGCGCTGGGAGAGCATGCGGTTCCGGCCGACACCCAGACCGCCTCGGCGATCTTCAACGCGGTGGGGATCACCACGGTGGTGGACGAGAACCTGATCGACGCGGTGACCGGCCTGTCGGGCAGCGGTCCGGCCTACATCTTCCTGATCATCGAGGCGCTCTCCGACGCTGGCGTCAAAGTGGGCTTGCCCCGCCACACCGCGCTCAAGCTTGCGTCGCAGACGGTGTTCGGCGCGGCGCTGCTGGCCAAGGAGACGGGGATCCATCCCGGTCAGCTCAAGGATCAGGTGACTTCGCCGGGCGGTACCGCGATCGCCGGGCTCCATACGTTGGAGGCAGGAGGGCTGCGGACGACGTTGATCGACGCGGTGGAGGCAGCGACCCGGCGGGCGCGCGAGCTGGGAGAGCTATTCCTCGAGCGATCGTAGCACCGTGGGCTTGGCCGCTCCACCCATAAGGGCATCTATTCCTAAAGGACGAGTCTGGCTTCACCTTCCGACAACCCCAGGAATCGAGCGCCGATAATGGCGCAATGGCTTCCGTCGGCAAAGGCAAAGATCGCGATCGCAGGCTGGAGCGGGAACGGAGGCGACGGGCGAAGGCCACGGACGTGGAGGGTGGACGCCTCAGCCACGTCGCGAAAGCTCAAGAGCCCAGGTCGCTCCCCCACGCCTTGGGCCGGTCCGGCAGGACCGATCTCCTGGAGCCATCGCCGGCCTGCACGCTTTTCCTGCGGATGCTCAACCGGCGTAGCCGGGCAGGCTACATCGAAGCCTTGAGCGAGGAGCCCGCGTCGACGTACCTGCCTCATCAGCGCGAGCTGATACGCGAGGTGGCGGTGTGGGATCCAGCTGCTGAAGTCCGTGCTAAGGCGCTGCTTCACGTCGCCCAGCATGTGGAGCCCAGCGATGCTCCCTTGCTGCAGGAGGTCCTGAAACACCATCCTTCTGAGAATCCCTTCGAGAGGTACTTCGCCGCCTGTGGCCTCCTCGTCCTCCGCAACCGAGGTGAGCTCTCCGGCGATACCCAGCTACTGCTCGAATCGACGATTCGGGGCTCTTCGACCACCTTCTTGGAGGGGCACCGCAGGGGAGAGAGGGGCGATCATCAGACCTTTCTGATCGGCATGCTCCTGGGTTGGTTTGAGGCCACGCCGCGGCTCACCAACCACTTGGCGGCACTCGAATTCAGCATCACCGTCAGTCGGATGGGACCGGACGGGTATGATGCCGAGCACCGGGAGTTGCTACAGAGCCTTGCTAGCGAGGCCGAAAGGTTAGGATCGCCTACCGCGTCGAGGGCCATTCGCTATTTGGAGGAGTCCGATACGCCCGTGTTGATCAACCCGCGGCTGGTCAGGGCGAACGGTCCGGAGCCTCGTGGCTTTTCCACCTACCGAGCCGTGCTCCTGGCGGAGGCTCGCGTGGAAGACGCGTGCCACGAGTCGGTGCACATGCAGCAGCGGCCAGGCCGGCC
>JBGTHI010000123.1:0-8007 GCA_041746295.1 Myxococcaceae bacterium | reverse complement strand
GCGGGCGGTCTGTACGGCCGCCGTGGGAGCCCTACGTACCGTGCGCGTCCCGACCATCCCTATCCCCCCTCAGGCCGCACGGGGGATATCAGGGTGTCGTTCCCAAAGTCCTCCCGGTGGAGGGGCTTTCCCAAGCTCGAGTGCTCGGGGGCATCAGCTCTGAGCCACAAAGCTCACTTCCACTCGACCCGAGAGCTGGCAAGCCACTTCCGAGCCCCCTCGATCTGAGCGCACAACCCCTGCTGCTCCGGATGGGAGGCGAGCAGCTCAATCGCCTCGTCCAATAAACTCGCATCCCGCGACACCAGCCCCTGTTCCGCCAGACGCCACGCCAACCCCTCCAGCGCCTCGGCGGAAGGCTCCTCCCGATACCGCACCCTCGCCTCCTCCACCGCATGCGCCGCCAGCCCCTGCGGAGCCTGCCCGCGCTTCTCCGCCACCGCTCGCGGGATCCGCTCCTGGAAGATCTCCGCCAGCAAGTCATGCAGCTGCGGATGGTTCTCGCGCAGATCGTCGCGAGTCACTACGTCGCCGTAGTGAGTCACGTGAGTGCCCAAGAAAACCGTGGCGCATTCCGCGAAGAACTCGCTGGGGTCCTTCTGGGAGCAAATTGTGGGAAACAGCCGCTCCGCTTGAGGATGGTTCTTGGTCAGGTCGAACATCCACTGCCACTCCGCGCTGCTGGAGTACTGTTTCCCGCCCGATCCCATCGTCCAGTCCACCGCATGCATCAGCTCGTGGGTCGCCCGAGTGGCCAGAAAGGCCGGCGTTGCGTTGGAGGCGTGGAGCAGTACCCGGCCCAGATGCGCGTTATAGAGGCCCGAGGCGCCCTCTACCCAGTGCCGTGCATGAATCGTCTCCGCCAGCGGGCCAAAGATCTCCCGAAAAGAGGCCGGCGGCTCCGTGCCGTCCACCACCTCCACCTGTGTCCCCGTCGGCTCCAGGAGCTCTCGCACCGGCGCGGGAAGCTGCTGCCGCCAGGCCTCCAGAATCGCCGACCGCTGCCGCGGATCGAGCCCACTCTTGGGGAAGATGCGCTCCAGCTCCCGCCTGCCGGTCACGCCGGAGGCGGAGACGTCCACCGCCGGCACCGGCCGCTCACTTAAGTGGACCTTGCCGGTGTGCGGGTCCCAGCTTCCCTCGAAGCGCGACGGCCCCCGGGCCAGCCGGAGGTATTCGCCTATCTCCCGATCGTGCGGCGCCGAGTCGGACAGCTGGGCAACCCGCGCCTGCCAGCGCTCGGCCCGCGCCTCCTCCGTCCCCGCCGAACCGAAGATGTCGTCCTGCAGAACCTGGACTCGCGCCGCAACCGCGCGCTCCACCTGGGCCGGGGACAGCGAAGCTTCCGGCTTGGGCGTGACGGTCTCACCCGCCTCCGTCAGCTCGACCTTCGAGCCGGCGATGCGCGAAACGGCCGGTGGAACGACGACCCCTTGACCCATTCCTGATTGTCCGCCGCAGATTGGATCCGGTGCCGGAGCCCTAGCGCCCGCTTATCAAGGACTTGCGGAAGTCGTCCAGGTGCCAGACAGCACTCGAGTCAGGACGCTGGACGCGCTGGGGTTGCGAGGGGCCTGCCGGGAAACGAGTCACCCTCGCGAACCGACAATCAAGTATGGCCAGCTCCGGCTCCACTCGAACTTTGCCCGGTTTGGGACCGGCGAGGCATCCCCTTCTGCATCGACTTCGAGCGGAGGCCCCCGGCGACCTTCTTCCGCTGGAACTCCAGCAGCGCCCCATGGGTCGTCGTGGGCGCCCCCTGCTGAACCCCTCGGAAGCGAGCCGCGCGCCAGCCTTTGTCCGTGACCCCGGAGTCCTGAACCCCGACGAAGCGAGCGCCGCAACGCGGGCGTATCTCATGCACATTGGCGGGGGCCGTCCTCCGAACCTTGCGAATCAAGAACATCAGGCGAGGATCGATCCCGTTGTGCAGAGACTCTTTTCCGCTGTCACGAACGAGCTTGCCCAGGATCCCTCTGACTTCATTCCCGGCATAGCCGCAATTGAACGGGATCCACTGGCCCACGAGACGAGCCCCGCGTTCAGCTTCGAGAACGGTAGCATCGTTGTGTTGAAGCCCTTCCTGGGGCTCGCGCAGGCTCTTGGTGGCGCGATCGCCGCAGCGACCGATGAGCGATCGCTGATCGCAAACCTCATTGCGCTAAGCCGCGGAGAATTCAAGTTGCCTCCGACCGTTTCAGCTTCTGACGTCGCGTACTACGCAGACTCTGTAGTCGCGTTCGTCATCGCTCACGAAATGGTCCATTCTCTGAAGAACCACCCAGCTCGGGGAACCATCACTGACGATCCGACCGGCGACCCGCCGCTGCCCTCTAGACCTGACGCGTTGACCCATTCCTGATTATCCGCCGCAGATTGGATCCGGTGCCGCCCAGGGGTGGTGCTGGGAGGAACCTTTCCTTGCCTGGAACCGACAATCTTCCCACTGCAGGAGGCTCCATGAACGCGGCTGCTACCAGACGAAGAGGCTCCTTGGAGTGGCTAACCCGATTGGGATTACAGCCACTTGGTCGGCGAGGCAGCAGGCGCGCCCATGCGCCGGCCGAGGCAGCTCCGGTAGAGCGGCCTGCTCCCGAGATCTCTCCGGCGACAACCGGCGGCGTGACGCCCAGGGCATCCACGCCGACGGCCGCCTTATTGAGGCCAAATCTAACCACACCTCTTCCCGTCATCCCGCCCGGCGCGCTGCCCACTTACCTGGGAGGATCCGGCTGGTTAACGCTCGGGAGCGAACGGAAGGCCGGAGCCGCGATGGATTACACCGACCGCTTCGCAGGCAACTGGGTGCTCGTCGGTCGCGAGCCCGACGAGACACCCATTCTCAGACGCTACATCGAAATCTCCCACCGGGTTCCCAGATCGCCTCTCATTCCCGGTTCTCCCTTCTAGGGTCTACCCTAGCCCGGCACCCCGAGCGCCACGTGAGGCGGAACGGGAGGGCCCTTACCCTCGATGGCCCGATCCCGCCCCCGGAATCAGCTCAAGTGTCTGCGTCACCGGATTCAGCCTTAGCACCCCCATCGCTATGAGCGCTCGGACCAAAGCCACCGACGCCAACGGCGGCACCCGAACCTGGACGCCCGGAGGCAATGCCAAGGGGTCAAGCTCGGGGTTAGCGAGCTTCAGCACCGCCGAGCCCAGCACCGGGTCCCCTTGGAGCCGGGCTTGGACAACGGGCTGGCGCCTCTGGGACGTGGAATCTCCAGGGATGGTCATCGGACCGAAGCTCGTACCCCATGGGAATCTTCAAAACCAAGGGTGGCGAGTCATATTCAGTAAGAATTGATGCTGCGACCCAAAAGGAATCGCAGCCGCACGCCTGTACAGATCGGGTCTACTCCTTAGGAGGTGCAGCCTACGCCCCCGTCTTCTCCACCTGCATGAAGTCGAGCTCCACCGGCGTCGCACGGCCGAAGATCGACACCAGAACCTTGAGCCGGCCCTTGTCCGGGTTCACTTCCTCAACCGAGCCGTTGAAGTTGGAGAAGGGTCCGTCGGTCACCCGGACCGTGTCACCCTCTTCAAACTGGACCTTCGGCTTCGGCTTGAGCGTGCCTTCGGAGATCTGGGTGGTGAGCCGCTCCACCTCTTTGTCGGTGATGGGTGGCGGCTGCTGGTTGCTGGCAGCGCCCACGAAGCCGGTCACCTTGGGCGTGTTTTTTACCAGATGGAAGGTCCGGTCGTTCATCTCCATCTGAACCAGGATGTAGCCCGGGAAGAACTTCCGTTTGGAGGTGCGCTTCTCGCCGCGCACCATCTCCACCACCTGCTCCATAGGGATCAGGATCTCGCCGAACTGCTCTTGCAGCCCCTCGAGCTTCATCTTGTCTTCAAGGCTCTTCTTCGCCTTGTTCTCGAAACCCGAATAGGTGTGAACCACGAACCACTTCTTCTCGCCCATCAGAGCTTCCCCCACAACGCCGGCAACCACTGCACCATCAGGTGGAGGGCGCCCAAATCGATGACATACAGAATGCACGCCGCCACCACCGAGGCCACCACCACGGCCAGGGTCGACGTGCGGGTCTCTTCCCAGGAAGGCCAGCTGACCTTCATCAGCTCCGACGCCACATCCAGGGAGACGGCGCGGACCTTGGGGTTGGCCCAGCAGCCGATTGCCGCGGCCAGGGCCAACCCCGCGCCAATCAGCGTCGTGGTCCTCCACCCTAACCCCTCAATCAGCTCCTTGTTCGACCACCCCAGCGGCTCCCAGACCAGGAGCAGCACCTGGTCCAGGAACAGAGCGAGGATCACGCCCGCCAGGAGATAGAAGATGACCGTCAACCCTCGCGGATCCATCCCGGAACGGTTTGCCTGCTGGCTCGCTTCGCTTGCGGACGACACCTTGTCTTCTCTCCTTAGAGAAAAATGGCAGGCCAGGAGGGATTCGAACCCCCAACACGCGGTTTTGGAGACCGCCGCTCTACCGTTGGAGCTACTGGCCTATACCTTGCCTTCTTTGTGGTCGGTGTGCTTGCGGCACCGCGGGCAGAACTTGCTCAGCTCGAGCTTGTCCTGCTGCTTCCGACGATTCTTGGTGGTGGTGTAATTCCGCTCTTTGCAGACCGGACACTCCATCGAGATGATGCTGCGATTGCCTCTGGGCATGACACGCTTCCTGACTTGCTAAAAAAACATGGGGGGAAGGCCCTACCAAAAGACCTTCCCCCCAAACCCAAGACCCCTTACTACAAAACGAAACGCTCTTGCTACTCCACAACCTCGGCGACGACGCCGGCGCCCACGGTCCGACCACCCTCGCGGATGGCGAAACGCAGCTCCTTCTCCATCGCGATCGGGGTGATCAACTCCACCTGGATCGCGATGTTGTCGCCCGGCATCACCATTTCAACGTTTTCCGGCAGGATCACGGTGCCGGTCACGTCGGTGGTGCGGAAATAGAACTGCGGGCGGTAACCCTTGAAGAACGGGGTGTGCCGTCCACCCTCTTCCTTGGTCAGGACGTAGATCTGCGCCTTGAACTTGGTGTGCGGGGTGATGCTGCCCGGCTTGGCCAACACCTGGCCGCGCTCGATGTCCTCGCGCTTCAGACCCCGGAGCAGCGCACCAATGTTGTCGCCCGCCAGGCCCTCGTCGAGCAGCTTGCGGAACATCTCAACGCCGGTGACGACGGTCTTGGCAGTGGCCTTGAGACCGACGACCTCGATCTCCTCGCCGACCTTGACCTTGCCGCGCTCCACGCGGCCGGTGGCCACGGTTCCACGACCGGCGATCGAGAAGACGTCTTCGACCGGCATCAGGAACGGCTTATCGGTGGCGCGCTCCGGGGTGGGAATGTAGTTGTCCAGCGCCTCCATCAGCTTGAGGATCGCGCCCTCACCGATCTCGGAGGTGTCGCCCTCGAGCGCCTTGAGCGCCGAGCCGGGGACGATGGGGATCTTATCGCCGGGGAACTCGTACTTCTTGAGGAGGTCGCGAACCTCCATCTCGACCAGCTCGCGGAGCTCCGGGTCGTCCAGCATGTCGACCTTGTTTAGGAAGACCACGATGTACGGCACGCCGACCTGGCGGGCCAGGAGGATATGCTCGCGGGTCTGCGGCATCGGGCCGTCAGCCGCGGAGACCACCAGGATGGCGCCATCCATCTGCGCGGCGCCAGTAATCATGTTCTTCACATAGTCGGCGTGGCCGGGACAGTCGACGTGGGCGTAGTGCCGGTTGGCGGTCTGGTACTCGACGTGGGCGGTGGAGATGGTGATGCCGCGCTCCCGCTCCTCCGGCGCCTTGTCGATCTGGTCGTACGCCATGGCGGCCGCGCCGCCCGACTTCGACAAAACCTTGGTGATCGCCGCGGTGAGAGTGGTCTTACCGTGGTCAACGTGTCCGATGGTGCCGACGTTTACGTGCGGCTTGTTTCTTTCGAATTTTTCTTTACTCATGGCTCAATGGTCTCCTCGACGACCTATCCAAGTGTGATGGAGCCCTTATCCAGGCTTGAACTGGAGACCTCATCCTTACCAAGGATGCGCTCTGCCAACTGAGCTATAAGGGCTTACCTGCCTGCACAACCAACTCCGTGAACTTCCAGCCTGCAACCTGCTTCGCCAAGTGGAGCGGGAAACGGGACTCGAACCCGCGACGTTCAGCTTGGAAGGCTGATGCTCTACCAACTGAGCTATTCCCGCGCATCTCAAATCTTCAATCTTGCGATACCGCCTGTATACGGCTTGTCGCTGCCTTGTGGCTTCTGTTGGAGGGGGTTGGATTCGAACCAACGAAGGCGTGAACCGGCAGATTTACAGTCTGCTCCCTTTGGCCACTTGGGTACCCCTCCGTGTCCCTCGTATTCGCTTGTCCCAACCCGCCCGCACACCTAACTTCGAAAAGCTTCTCACCCTGCAGGCCGGCGGCGGGATTCGAACCCGCGACCACCTGATTACAAATCAGATGCTCTACCAGCTGAGCTACACCGGCACACCGTCTCCGCTACCGCTCGGGGCGGGACCTTTTAAGAGGGAGCGTTCCGGCAAGTCAAGCGGAATGCCGCGGCTCTAGAGCCCTTTGGGGAAGCCCACCGCGCGGGCGAGCAATCCCAGCAGGAGGCCTGTGCTCGCCCAGCTCTTGATGTCGGCGGGCACGAAGGTCCGCGCGCGCTGGCTCACGGGTTGCTCCGCCCAGTGCTCGTTGTGCGGGACCAGCGCCCGGTAGCCGCCTATGCCCAAGCCAATCAGAGCGCCCTGTGTCGAGGCGCAGACCGCCGCCCGGGAGATCCTTCCGAGCCGCGAATAGGAGAAGGCCCCCTCCAGGTGGCGGGCGATCGGCCCATAGGCCAGGGCGCCCAACCCTCCCGCGATGCCCAGCGCCGCGCCCCGCCCAGCACTCCCAAGAATCCCCTTGGCGGCGTCGCCCGCGGAGTCCTCCTTGTCGCGGTTAAAGAACGCATGGGCGGCGCCCAGCACCGCACCGGCCGCGCCGCTGAAGGCCACGGTGCGGAACGCCCTCTCACGGGTGAGCGGATACTGGGAGCTGAAGATAAGCAAGCGGGGGGCTCTCTAGCCGCTGCGCCTCACGCGGGTCAATCGCGGGGCTCTCGGGAGCCCGCATAGACGACTTCGGATCTCGTTGAGGCAGGCTCCGGCAGAGGAGAGCCGGCGCAGCACACTTTGGGGGTACGTGAGCAGAAACCGGAACAACTTTGGAAGGTTCGCTCCCTAAAAAGGCCTTTAGGGGGCGGGAAGGGTTGGGTGCCGGAGCTGACTCGCCTGCGGTAGCCTCACGCGGTTTTGTCGTCCTCGGCCGGGAGTCCCTGATTTGCCACTTGGCGGAATGTGACGGAGCGGTCGCCGAGACCTTTTCAAACCGTGGTCCGATGGTCGGACTCACGGACGGAAAGGGACAGCGCGGCGGGGCCGATGTTTCTGCGATCTGCAGCGAATTTCGCGGCTAAATGCGGAAACATCAGAGGTTTGTACGTTTAGCCGCGAATTTCGCGGCTATTTGTCCAAACCTCTCGGCTTCTGCGCATCAAACCGCCCCAACCCACCTAGTGGCAAACTAAGGACTCCGCCACGGCCTCGCCCGGGAGGTATGAGGCTATTGCCCAGGGTGCTCTAGGGCACCAACCCCCTCCCGCTCTCCCATAAGGGCCCTCCGGCACTCACGCTTGAGACCCTGACACCCCCCCTTTCGCCCTTGCCGACTCCACCTGGGCTCTAGGCTCCGCGCTGGCGCGCCACTTCGTAGAGGAGGATCGCCGCAGAGACCGAGGCGTTGAGCGACTTAAGCTTTCCCTCCATCGGGATCTTCAGCTTGAAATCGCAGTGCTTGAGCACTCCCTCGCGGATCCCCGCCCCTTCCGCGCCGATCACCAGTGCCAGGGGGCCATCCAGCTGGGTCTGCGCAGGGGATACTTTTCCGTCGACGTCGGCGGCGGCCACCCAGTAGCCGGCCGCTTTCAGGCTCTCCAGCGCGCGGGAGATGTTCACCACCCGGGCCACCGGGCAGTGCGCCGCCGCGCCCGCCGCC
>JBGTHI010000122.1:0-1506 GCA_041746295.1 Myxococcaceae bacterium | reverse complement strand
ATGACCGAGCGGGCCCGCTTCATGGCCACGCAACCGGGATTCGTCTCGATCAGCTTGCACCGCAGTCAGGATGGCAAGCGGGTCGTCAATTATGTGCAGTGGGCGAGCCGCGAGCAGCTGGTTGCGGCGCACCGCGCGCCGCAGATTCGCGCAAGGTGGCCCGAGGTCGGCGAGGCTGCGGAGGACATCGAACCGGCTCTCTACGAAGTCGTTCACGTCGAGGCTTAGGCCCTGGCCTGATGCTCGATGGCCGCCGCGGGCTCCGCGATGGAGACAGGCGATGGCTTCGGCGGGGGCCCCGCTCACCGCTCCATTTGGAACGGCTGCTCAGCCTGCGCGGTTGGGCCGTGAGCGCTTCAGGAGTAACTCGCCAAAGTGTCGTCCCCGGAACTCCTCCCGCTCAAACTGAAGCGATGGAAGCCGAGGCCGTCGAGAACCTGCCCTCCGGAGATGGCTGGCAGTACGAGCCGAAGTACGATGGCTTCCGCTGCATCGCGCATCGGCGGGGCGAGCGCGCACATCTCCAGTCGAAGAACCAGAAGCCGCTGGAGCGATACTTCCCCGAGCTCGCCGAAGCTCTATTGCGGATCGTCGAGAACGACTTCGCTCTGGATGGCGAGATCATCGTCCCCGGGGACTCCTTCGAAACGCTCCAGCTGCGGCTACATCCGGCGGCCAGCCGCGTAGCGATGCTCTCGGAGCAGCATCCGGCGGAACTTGTGGCCTTCGACATTCTGGCCCGGAACGGAACGGCGCTGATTGATCGGCCCTTCGCCCAGCGCCGCGCAGAGCTTGAGGATCTGTTCGGGCGGCCGGGATTGCCGAACGGTGTTCGTCTTGGCAAGGCGACGAGACGCCTCGAAACGGCACGCCGATGGCTTGGGAGGGCAGGCCTGGACGGTGTGGTGGCGAAGCGGCTTGATGCTCCTTACCAGCCCGGCTCACGCGCCATGCAGAAATTCAAGCTTTGGAAGACAGTGGACTGCGTCATTGGCGGCCTGTACCGGAAGAGTAACTCGCATTCGGTGGAGTCGCTCCTGCTCGGCCTCTACGATGAGGATGGCCGGCTGAACTACGTCGGGCGAACGCGAATCCACCTGGAAGGCGCCGAGATAGCAGAGCTCGTCGAGCCTCTGGTTGGTGGCGAGGGCTTCACTGGCCGTGCCCCAGGTGGCAGGAGCCGGTGGTCGGGCAAAGAGCGCAAGCCCGTTCCGTTGAAGCCTGTGCTGGTCGCCGAGGTCAGCGCCGATCACATCACCGGAGAGCACATGCGCCATGGCGCGCGGCTGCTTCGTTGGCGGACTGACAAATCCCCCGAGAGCTGCACCATGGATCAGATCCGGTGAGGGCCAGCGACGGAGCATAGCGCCACGGCTGTAGAGACTCGCACGCCCGCAGCGTAGCAGCACCGCGCCTAAAGACCCGCAGTCATCGCTTTGTGCAATATGTCAATCGGCCCTGAAAAGGGACCCCGTATCGGCTTCCAAAAGGGACCCCCTGTGGGTG
>JBGTHI010000121.1:0-1750 GCA_041746295.1 Myxococcaceae bacterium | reverse complement strand
GCGGATCGATCTCGCAGAGGCGCAAGAAGCGGTTCACCTGCCCCACATCGCGAAAGAACAGCCGCCGCCACTCCACCACCGACTCCCCGCGGAGGACGAGGCGCAGCCGCTCCCGGCGTTCCAGCTCGGCCAGCTCTGCGGTGCGTGCGCGGGGCATCCGCCCACGCGTTTACCCCAAACTGAAAAATTAGAAAGTAAAGGGGAAGTCGATCGGCGGCCCCTGCGTCTTGTGGCGCGGGAAGCTCCAGGTGGGGATCAGCTTGGTCAAGCAGCTGGCCATCGGCGTCGACTTGAATTCGATCGTTTGCGCAGAGATCTGGGTCGGCTTACCGCTGGGGAGAATGCTCCAGCGCATCACCAGTCTTCCGGAGGTGCCCGGATCCACCTTCTTCTGTTCCTCGACGCACTTGAGGATGGCCGGCTTGTGCTGGACCACCACCTGGATCACGTCCGACTGGCTGAGCAAATTCGGGACGTCAGCGCTGCCCGGCGCGGGCGGAACATAGGTCGACGGGCTCTTCTTCTTGCCACCCTTGCCCCCGCCCACTCGACTTCCGCCAAACTCCCGCTCGAAGTCATCATCGGTGGCGCTGGGATCGAGCGGCGGATTGGACTTCTGTGGTCCCGCGGTGAAGGAGCCCACCTCGCCGTCATCGCTGACCTGAGTAGAGGCGGAGTCCCGCCTCCGCTCGCCGCGCGAATGGCGTCGCTCGGGAACGCTGCGGACCGGTGGCAGCGTCGAGGGTCCTGGGACCGGAGGTAGCTGGGTGGCTTCGTCGACCTTGGGTATGGCGGAGGGCGGAGGGGTCTGGGCCTGCGCGGGTGGCGGCTCGGCGCGCTTGACTGGTGCTGAGGGCGAGGGTGTGGATGCGGGAGGACTGGCCGGGCCCGGGACGTTGACGGTGATCGCCTGGGTATGCGGGTTGGCCAGAAGAACCAGGATCGCAATCAGGAGCCCGACGACTAGGAGGCCACCTCCCGCCAACAGCAGCGCCGCGCGGTTGCGCGAGAAGAAGGTCGACGGAGGGGGCAGCGGAGGGCGGTAGGTGGAGAAATCGGTCGCCCCGAAGCTGTTCACCTCGGGGGTGTGCGCTGGCAGATCCTGTCTACGCGAGCCGGGCGAGCCGGCCGGGATCGGGAATTCCGCGCTGGGGACCTCCATCAACCCGGGCGCCGCCAGCTCTTTCTCTCTTGGATCTGCCTGAGGCAACGCCGCCGAGGAGTTGGCTCTCGCGGGCTTTCCGAGCGCCTCAATCTCCTCCTTCACCAGCGAGGCGAGCTCAGAGGCTGCCGAGGGGCGCCAGCCGCCGTCGGTCCCTTCTCTCAAGGTCGCAGGGGAGGCTCCAGGGGAAGAGCCCACCGCCGGCTGGCTACCGGTGATGCTTCGACCGCTGAACGCCGACTCCACCGGTCCTCGTCCGGATGGGGAAGGTGACGCAGGAGCGACAATGGTGGGTTTGACCGGCCGTGGTGCGAGTATGGAGGCCAGCTCGGTCGCTTCGGAGAGCGGCACCCAGTCGGAGAAGCCGACGCGCCAGCAGAGGCTGTCCGGCCCAATCTCGCCGTCCTTCCAGAGCACCTTCACCTTCTCGACATCGATCGGGCCCATCTGGTTGTCGTTGATGGCCACGTACCATTCGTGGTGCGCGCGCTCGGCGGCCGCGGAGGGAGCAGCCGCCACCGCGGCGCCTCCACGCGACGGACCGGCCAAGCCTCCCGAGATTCCGGTCTCTTGAGCCAGGGCTCGGAC
>JBGTHI010000120.1:0-25874 GCA_041746295.1 Myxococcaceae bacterium | reverse complement strand
CGAGCTTCAGCTGGGTACACTCCGTCATGCGGGCGGTCCCTCTCTGATGTGGCCTGAGTCCTGAATAAACCCAAGCTAGATCAAGGAGATCCGCCCGCAATCCTTTTCATCCGCGCACCGGGTATGAATTATCCGGGCTAGCGCGATGAGGGGGCTGACGGCTCTTGTTGGCATCGGTTTCCTCCTGGTTTCTGGTTGGTGAGTCCAAGATGCTCTCTCCAGCCCAAAACCTCTTGAACGAAGCCGGCGCGGATTTTGAACAATCCGCTGCCTCCGTCAGGGCTTGAGCCAGAAGCGCGAACCCTTGCGCGGACGACCGTAAACCAGCAAAACTAGGGCGTGCGCGGGCGCAGTGATGTTACATTTCTTGACGCCAGATCAGGCGAGGCGCGCGACGCGCTCGCCAGTGCGCGGATCATTGCTTCGAGCTCCGGCCTTGGCTGGGCTGATGTACATGTCGAGGTCGGTCGCAACGGGCCCTGGGATGTCGACAACCTCACTGTTCCCCGGCACTACCTTGCGCTCAACACCGATGACGTCCCGCTGACATTCGAGGCAAAGGTCGATGGGGTGTTCCGCCGAACCGTGCTCGCCCCAGGCGAGGCCTGGTTCTGTCCGGCGGGGGAGTCGTTTTCCCATCGCGTTCCGGTCCCGTCAGGGTTCGCCCTCGTCACTCTGGATCCGTCGAAGTTGGTGCGGACCGTGGAAGACGACCAAACGGAGCTTCGGCGAACGTACGCGGTGGGCAAACCTCAACTCGAACACCTAGTCCGCGCGCTCGCGGCGGAAGCTGAGCGTGGCGGCCCCAGCGGCACTATCTTCGTTGACGCGCTCGCTACCGCGCTGGCGGTACAGATCGTCGATTCCTTTGGCACTCGCACCTCTTCTTCCGCGAACGAGGCGGCGGAGTTCAGCAAGCTGGCGCTCCGACGCGTGCTGGAAGCGATTGATGCCCAGCTTGGAGACGGCATCACGGTCGAGCAGCTCGCACGAACGGCGGGCGTCGGTGCTGCGCAGTTCGCTCGAGCTTTCAGGGTCGCGACCGGAGAGTCACCCCACCAGTTCGTGATCCGCAGGCGGCTCGAGGAAGCGAAGAAGGCGCTCGAGCTGCGCGACCCCGACATCCTGAACGTGGCTCTTCGGTTCGGCTTCTCCGACCAGGCGCATTTCACGCGCTTCTTCAAGCGACAGTTCGGGATTCCGCCAGGCCGGTTTGTCCGTGAGCGGGCAAGGTAGTCTCGATAGCGATGCACCCTGCGAACAACGTTGGCCCGTGGCTCACGATCCTCGGCTGCACCACGAGGCTCGTACTCGTCGATCAATCCGAGCTCCGCCAACGCTAGAGGGAGCTTCACGCCTGCCACGAACAGTCCCTTCCCCGGCTCTCGCTTGAGCCGCCGCACGGCCTCCCTCAGATCCCCGCGCACGAGCTCCGCGTTCCAATCGACCCGCTCCAGGGTGCTCGACACGACATACTTCTTTGCCGCGTCCATTGTTCGGGCGAAGGGCTCCGTCCAATCAGGCATCGCTCCCGTCCCCGGCGACCGCCACGCTGCCTCCATCATTTCGTACGTCACCCGGCCAAAGAGGAGGGCGTCGGCCTGGGCGAGGTTCTCGACGGCGTGACGATGCAGCTCTTCGTCCGCCGGGATTTCACGATGATCGCAGCACCCGTCGAGCGCGACGTTGATGGAGTACCAAAGGGGTCGCATCACGCAAGAGTACTGCCGATGGCCCGCATCGGGCGATTCGGGCTCAGTAGCGAGTAGCCAGTAGCCCCCTGTGTCAGCGTAGCTGGCGCAGGGCGTGCTCAACTCGGCGACCGATCTCCGACGGAAGCTGCTGCGATACAGCAAGCGTTGACCTTGGATCGCCCCGACGGGACGGCGTGGGTCAGCGCGTCGGCTAACGGGCCTTCGCCAGCGTCTCGAACTCAGCGGCTTGCTCGCGAAGCCGCCGCTGGTATTTCGGTGGGAGCCGCCGGTAGATCCCGAGCAGTTCCGCCTCAGCGGCAGCGAGGCGGTTCCCACCCTCCGGCTTCGCGTTCGCTTTCGCGATATCGAGCCGTGCCGTCTGGCCGGTGACGAAGTTGAAAAAGGCGTCCCGCGGCACCTCGAGGACGTCCGCCCATGCGTACGCGCGCTTGGCCGGGAGTCCTTCGATGCCGACCTCGACGTTGCTGACCGTGTTCCGCGACTTGTAGCCGAGCACCCGGATGATGTCGCCCTGAGAGAGTCCGAGCTCTTCCCGGCGCTTGCTGACGAAGGCTCCGACACGCTTCCAGAGCTCGGTTCGTTCGCCCTGTATCCGGCGCTTCCGGGCACCACGTGTGGAACTTCCGGGCATCGCGTCCATATTCGTCTGCTCGTGAGTCCAGAGCAAGCTCGCAACTGCGCGGATCTTCGTCTGGATCGGCAACCTACCGTAATTACTAGATTTTTCCTTGACTTCGGGGGCCGTGGACGCCCTCATGTTCGCAAGGCGCAAGAGCGCGCCGCAAGGAGAACGCGAGATGGCGAAGAGCGCGAAGGGATTCTTGAATCAGCTGAATGCGAACGTTGACGCCTGGTACGAGGGGCGGAGTGATTACGAGACGTTCAATGCACGCCAGCGCGCGACCTGGGACGCGATCCGCGGCGCAGGCCAGGCGATCGAGAGGATGGTGCTCCGCGCTCTTCGCGACCAGCTGCCGCCCGCGATGGGGAGCCATCGATGAAGGGCACCGCGATCATCCTGGTGCCCAACGTCGAACCGCACGACGAACCATCGCGTGTGATCGGGCGGCGCACGACCTACCACGGTGACGAGCACCCGTACCTCCGCGGCTACGACGTCGTCATCGTCGCGGTGCTCAAGGGCGCGTTGCGCAACGAGGAGTGCGGCCGCCTCAGCAGCGAGGAAGAGGTTCGCAACGCCGGTGGCGTGGACGCCGACGACCGCATCGAGGTTGCGCCGTTCCTCCCGAAAGAGGGCCGCCTCGTGAGGTCCGCCGACCACTGACCGCTAGGCCCTCCGAAATCGCATCCAAGCGACCCGGCCAATGTTCGTTCTCCTTCTACGGCGCTCCCGCCAAGGCTCTGCCGGCTGTCCAGCCCAACAAGCCGGCGGCCAGGCAGCCAACGACCGTCGCTGCGATGTTCAATGCGGCCACGCCCAACGCACCGTTCTGAAGGTGCCGGAGAGTGTCGTAGTTGAATGTCGAGTAAGTCGTGAAGCCGCCGAGGACGCCTACCGCAAGTGCGATTCGTGTCGTCGGCGCTATCAACTCCGTGTGGAGCCCGATGTACATCAGAAGCGCGAGCAGGAACGAACCGAGTAGGTTGATGGTCAGCGTGCCATACGGGAACGCCGTCCCGAAGCGCTGCTGAAACCAACCATCCAGATGGTAGCGAGCGATGCTTCCGAGAGCGCCGCCGAGGCCGATCCAGAGAGTCTTCATCTGCCGTTCGTCTCCTTGCTCTTGCGGGAGGCGATGTCGGTCCCGGGCGGGCCGCTTAGCAGAAACTCTCTCCACGCCATCGCGGGAAGGCCAGCGCGCTCCACCGTCGAGCGAGCCTCCTCGTCACAGAGCACGAGCGGGCGAAAACTGGGGTTGCGCCGCGTAAACTCGCCGATGCCCTTGAGGTCCGAGGAGGAGAGCGAACCCGTCTTGACCTCGATGACCCACGAACCCCAGCCCCCTTCGAGCACACCATCCACCTCGAGCGGCTCCTCGCGCCAGTAGCTCACGCGCTGTCCTGCGTTCCATGCGTGGGCGAGGCAGGCATTCTCGACCCAGGCTCCGTAGCGCTTGGGGTCGGTAGACCGGTCAGGAATTCCGCGGGGGTCGACGACGGCGACGAGCGCGTTGTTGAGGGTGATGAGCTTCGGTGGCGCCGCGCGGTGACGCGCCGGACGCGTGGAGTGCTTGCCGAGCGCCGCGACGAGGAACGCATCTTCGAGCAGAGCCAGGTAGTGGGCGATGGTCTCGAGGGCCCCGGCGTCCTGGAGCTGGCCCTGGATCTTCTGAAGGGAGACGATTTGAGCCGGGGAAGACGCGCAGACGCCGAACACCTGGCGCAACAGCGCCGGCTTCCTGACTGTCGCCAGCGCAAGAATGTCCCGCCCGATGGCGGGCTCGAGGATGGCGTCCCGGACGTAGGCCGACCAGCGCGCGAGGTCACCACGCAATTCAAAGGCTCCGGGGTAGGAACCCATCTTGACCAGCAGCTCGGACGCTTCCGCGGGTGGAACGCCGAAGACCTCCGCCAGTGACGAGGCGGACCAGTGCGTGAGCGTGATGCGCTCGAACCGGCCGGCGAGACTTTCGCGTGAGCCCGCCGCGAGCTGCAGCGCGGAGGACCCCGTGGCGACGACGTGAACGGGCATCTTTCTGCGACGCAGGCGATCCCACTCGCCCTTGAGGTGGCCAGCCCAGTCCTGGAGCAGATGCGCCTCGTCGAGAAGAACCACGGCCCGTCCCTCCTGAGAGGCGGTCTCCTCGGCCCGCACCCAGAGCCTCTCCCAGAAGCCTGGCAACGCCGCCTCGGGACCGTCCGCGGCCGCGTAGATCGCCGCGTTTCCGTGGCGTTCGGCGATCTCGAGGAGCAATGTGGTCTTGCCGACCTGGCGCGGCCCGGCGAGAAGCTGGATCCGGCCGGGCGCGGGCTCGGCCAGCCGCCGAGCGAGGACGTCCCGGGCCTCGCGAAAGCTGACACGATAGTCCTCTATAGACATGGTCTAATAATTATTCGACTACGGTCGAAAAGCAAGGCCTACCCGGGGACGAGGCAATTCAGAGCCCTCCGCGCACCCCCCTGCCGCACCGACTCAAGTAAGGACTCCACCAGGGCCTGCGTCGCCTCGTGCTGTAGAGCTTCCCCATCTTACGAAGCCGCTTTCGATCGAACGCGCCGCGCGCGAGAGCGCGACCGAGCGCCGCCACAAGGTCGACTCGCGACGCGCCTGCCTGATCGGCATGCTCCAGCAGGTCGACCACGAACCACTCCGGCGGAGGGTTCGCGGGGAATGCCACGCGGCGGAGCAAGAAGCGTCGGCCGCCAAATGCGAAGGTGCCCGAGCGCTTCGTGTTGTAGACGAGGTTGGTGGCAAACATGGAAGTGGTGCCAAGTCCGAGAGCGTTCCAGAGATCAGGCCCGGTGAAAACGAAGGCGGCGCCGTTCAGGAAGGCGCGCATCAACTCCTCGTCGCGAGGCGGTGCAGCACCAAACTTCGTCTGCTTGGCATGTGCGTAGAGCCCGCGGGCCAGCGGGATGAGGGCTCCTTCGCGCACGAGGCGTCGTGCAAGCCGCGACGGCCGAGCAACCCGCCAAGCGGTTGATGCCCGCGCGCAGGGCCAACCAGGGGAAGAAGCGATGAGGCTGTCACACGCGAAGACGTCCCAGAAGGCCGCGCCCGTGCTCTTCGAGCGGCAGCGGCACCTCTTGGTTCTTCTGGATGCGCTCGGAGGCCGCGCGGGAAACCTCGATTTCCAAAAGCTGCTGTTCCTCTACTGCCAGGAGCCGGCAGCCGCGGGCGCATATGAATTCGTGCCGTACAAGCTCGGCGCGTTCTCGTTCACGTCCTACGCTGATCGCCGCAAGCTCATCGAACGTGGCCTCCTGGCCGAGGAGGAGAATCACTGGCAGCTCTCCGATGAAGGCAAGAGGGTCGTGGGACGAGCACAGGACCTGCTGCTATCTGCCTTCGCGCGTCAGGTTCGCCCCCTTCGAGGCGACGCATTGGTCGCCGAGACCTATCGCCGGTTCCCGTACTATGCGACCCGAAGCGAGATCGCCGAGCGAGTGCTGCGCGGCGACGCGGCCGCGCTCCGGCGCATTGAGGCTGCTCGCCCGTCCGCGAAGTCCCCTGGGATATCCACCATCGGCTACGAGGGTCGTACGCTCGAGCGCTATCTGAACGACATCCTTGGGTCCGGCGTCACGGTGCTCTGCGACGTTCGGCGAAATCCGATCAGCCGCAAGTACGGCTTCTCGAAGAACACGCTGGCGAAGGGCTGCGAGGGCGTCGGCATTCGCTACGAACACCTGCCCGAGTTGGGGATCGCCTCGGAGCAGCGTCAGAGCCTGGAAACCCAGGCGGACTACGACGCGCTGTTTGCGGACTACGAGAAGAAGAGCCTCCCGCTTCAGGGGCAGGCCCTTGCGAAGATCGAAGAATGGATCCGGTCCGGGGAGCGCGTGGCGCTGACCTGCTACGAGCGGCTGCCCGAGCAGTGCCATCGGCACTGCGTGGCTGAAGCGCTTGAGCGCGAGTTCGGCAAGGGGCTCGTCGCAAGACATCTGTGAGGGAGCATGGACAAAGAGCGCGTTCTCATCACGGTGAAGACCTACCCGACGCTCTCGCGGAAATACGGCGAGACCGTCTGCACGGCAGGCGTCCGCGAGGACGGCTCCTGGGTGCGCATGTACCCGGTGCCATTCCGCCGGCTCGGACGGAGCAGTACAGCAAGTTCGACTGGTTCGAATGCCGTCTCGTCCGCCATCCATCCGACACCAGGCCCGAGACGTTCCGGCCGGTCGATGAGAACGAGCTTCAGCCCGTCGGCAATATCGACAGGTCGAACAACTGGCGCGAGCGGCGCCGCATCATCTTGAAGGCCGCTCGCGTCTACGACCGGCTCGACGAGCTGATCGCCGGCGCGAAGGCGAACCAGCTCTCCCTCGCCGTGTTCAAGCCGACTCGCCTCCTGGACTTCGTCTCAGAACCCGACGAGCGGGATTGGGACCCGGACAAGGTTCGCCTAATGCGGGAGGCCAGCAAGCAGCACGACCTCTTCGCCGACAACACCTGGCGCGAGACGTTCAAGGTGATCCCGAAGCTGCCCTACAAGTTCTCGTACAAAATCGAGGACGCCGCCGGGAAGGAGAGCAGGATGCGGGTGCTCGACTGGGAGGCTGGCGCGCTCTACTGGAATTGCCTTCGCTTGGTCGAAGACGACGAGCCGAAGGCACTCGAGAAGGTCCGCCAGAAGTACTTCGGCGAGTTCCTCCAGAAGGACCTGCACTTCTTCCTCGGGACCACCCTGCAGTGGCACCAGGTCGCGCCAAATCCCTGGGTCATCATCGGCGTCTTCCCGATCCCTCACGAGCACCAGCTCGGGCTGTTCTGAACGCGCGGGCGACGCCGAGTCATGCGGAGCGATTGCCCCGTGGGTACCACCGGCCGCTGATCGAAACAAACGTAACCTCTGAACTCCGTGAGGAACTCTCGGAAGTTCTGCCCGAGGAAAGCGAACCAGCGGCCGTTCTTGAAGGCTCTTCGAGGGAGCAACGCTCGCGGGGCGGTGGGGTACTTGGTCGTCCACCTCGCCCATCAAAACCAGGCAAAACCCAATTGAACCAGACGTCCTCCGCTGATACCCTGCGTCCCGGATGGCTACCCCCGATCCGCCAGGTGAGCGCATGGACGACCGATGGCTCTCAGTCGACGAGATCTCCGAATACCTCGGAGTCAGCAAGGACACGGTCTACACGTGGATCAGCGCGAAGGGCATGCCGGCCCACCGCACTGGTCGCCTCTGGAAGTTCAAACGGGAGGAAGTCGACGGCTGGGTGAAGTCGGGCGGCGCCTCGGATCGTCAAGACCCCGACCCAGACGGGAAGGAAGGTCGATGACGGCGCGACCTCCCCAGCCGAAGTCGAATGGTCTGCATGCGACAGTGGCAGGTCTTACTGCCGGTGCGCCGTACTCGTCCCGGCTTTCCGCTCGCTCCGCGCTCTACACGGAACTTCACCAACTCCTCGACGCGGAGGATCGCCCGCTTTCGTCCGCTCAGTACCGAAAGCGCGTCGTCGATGAGAACCGTCTCGCCAAGCCGTCAACGGCTGCACGCGCCAAGCTCTGGAAGGAGCTGAAGGCGCGCTACCGGCTCGATGCCGAGGATCCATTGTTTGCTGCCTTCTGGACCGAATGGCAGCGCTGTGAATCCGAATCGGAGCGCAGCCTCACCGCCTACGTCTTCTTCGCTCTCAACGATCGCCTCGTTGCCGACCTCGGCACCGAGTGGCTCTACCCACTTCTTCGGCGCGCGCCCGCAGACGTTCGTCTTGCGGATGTCCTTGCCTTCATCCAGCGCGCGTTTCGCGCGCACCCGGAAGCGCGCGCCTGGTCCGAGGAGACCCGCCTCGCGGTCGCCCAGAAGTACACGGCCAGCATCCGTGACTTCGGCCTTGCGCGCGGTACGGTCCGCAAGACGTCGATCCGGCCGGCGCTCTACGGCGCACCCGTTCGGCTGCTCGTGCGGGCGCTTCGCATGGCCGGCGTCGCGCCGCTCGATCTCGTGCAGGCGCCCGCGTTCAAGTTGCTGTGCCTCGACCCGACCGAGGTCATCGATGCACTCGGCGAGATGAACCGCACCGGAGCCCTCCGGTTCCGCATGCAGGGGGACGTCGTCGAGCTCGACGTGAGGGGGGCCTGATGGAGAGCATGTTCGCGGCGGTTATCGAGCTCATCAAGGCCCCACTTCGTCACGACCGCGGGATCAAGACCGACAACTCGGTCCTCCTCATCTACCCGCCCGATCGTGAGCTCGACTTCCGAGAGCACCTGCTCGACACCTTCGTGCCCGAGCTCGACGCGAAGGGCATCCAGCACCGCCTCCTCGACCTCACCGGATTCCTGTTCACCGGTCTCTCGGAAGAGCAGATCGAAGCGCTTCAGGAAGACGAGTTCGAAGACTACCGCTGGATGCAGCAGGGGCTTTCCAAGCGCGCGGAAGCTTCGCTGCAGGCTCGCCTCACCGAGGAAGCTGCCAAGATTCCCGGCGGGAACGTCTTCGTATACGCGACGGTCGCGCTCTATCCCGTGGTTCGCTACGGGGAAGTCCTTCGCGACCTTCGAGACCTCGAAGCACGCATCATCCTCGCGTTCCCCGGCGAAGAGCGCGGCGGAAAGCTTCATTTCATGAACCAGGCCGACGGCGCCAACTACCTGGCCGTCAAGCTGTTTACGCGATGAGGATCGAACGATGCCATCGAGGGAGAGCCACCACATGACCACCGTTCGGGAAATCATCAAGCGCGACATCGGCGTCAAGGTTGAGGGCGTCGTCAAGGTTTTCGATCGTTCGGCTCTGGCGAACGAAGTGCGTGAGTATGTCGTCACCGACAAGATCGAGGATGAGCTCAAGCGCATCGTCGACACGTTCACCCAGGTGAGCGAGACGCTCCGACGCGGCGGCGCCTCGCGTGACGTTGTCGGGATGTGGGTGTCTGGCTTCTTCGGCTCCGGCAAGTCTCACTTCGCGAAGGTGATCGGCTACCTGCTGCAGAACGACCAACTCTCTGGCCCCGATAGCGAGCGCTGCATCGATGCGTTCGTGAAGAATCTCTCCGACAGCCAACGCGGGAAGGACGTCCGCCTTCGGCTGGGCGAGATCAAGCTGAACACCCAAGCCCGCACGATCGCGTTCGAGATCAAGAGCCGCCAATCTCTGACCAATCCGAACTCGGTCGGAGAGATTCTGCTCTCCGAGTTCTACCGAGACATTGGCTTCGGCGAGAACTTCGTCGTCGCGCGGATCGAGCGCCGCCTGCAGCAGCGAGGTAACCTCGAGAAGCTCGCGGAGACGTTCGAGGCCATGCACGGTGTCCCTTGGCGCAGCGCGGAGGGACGAGACGATCTCATGACGGTCCGCCGGCGCCTCTCGAAGGTACTGCCGAAGATCGACTCGAAGGAGTACCCGGACGAGCAGTCTGCACTACAGGCGCTCACCGACATGTTCCGCCACGAGAAGATCACCGCCGAAGGCATCGCCGACGAACTCGTTGCCTGGGTCGACGCGCAGAAGACCACGGGCGGCAAGACGCAACATCTCGTCTTTGTCGTCGATGAGATGGGAACGTTCATCGGCGATTCGAACGAGCGCATCGGCGAGCTGAACAGCCTCGCCGAGATGATCGGCAACAAGGGCAAGGGCAAGGTCTGGCTGATCGTCACCAGCCAGCAAGACCTCGAGAAGGTTGTCGACCGCACGAACTTCCAGCCGACGCTCGTGGGTCGCCTCAACGCCCGCTTCGAGCTGAAGCCGCACTTGATTTCCGACGAGATCAACAAGGTCGTCTCGGAGCGAATCCTGAAGAAGCGCCCCGCTGAGGAAGCGGGACTGAAGGCGCTCTACACGAAGCACGAAGGCCACATCGCGGAGCTGGCCGATATCAAGGCGAGTCGTCGGCTCGCCAGCATCTCCGAGCGCACGTTCATCGACGCGTACCCGTTCCTCCCCCATCAAGTTCGTCTGGCGCAGGACATCTTCGAGGCGCTGTCGGGATTCCGCATCTCGGGTGGAGTCCGCTCGATGATTGCCGTCGTGATGGAAGCGCTGCAGGACCTCGCCGACAAGCCGCTCGGTGTGGTCGTGAGTTTTGACCAGGTCTTCGATGCCGTCGAGAACGACCTGTTATCGCAGGAGTACCTGGGCGCGTCAGGTGTCCGCTCGATCTACGAATCCGACGAGCGCGTCCCCGGTATGCCGGTGGAATCTTCTCGGGTTCTCAAGGTGCTTTGGCTGCTCCAGCGCATCGCATGGGTGCCCCGAGTCCCCGAGACGATCGCTAAGATTCTCGTTCGGGATCTCACCACCGAGATCGCGCCGCTGCGAGCGCAGGTTGAATCGACACTCGCCGCGCTCCAGGACGCAGGCTATGTCGCCCGCGACGAAGCCACCGGCGAGTGGAAGTTCCTCAACGAGCGCGAGCGAACTATTGAGCAGGCGATCCAGGAGATGGTGCGCCCGGGCGGACCCAAGAGCATCAGCATCGCCGCCGTCCGGCGTACTGCGCAGCAGCTCTGCAAGGACGAGGTCGTCACCAGGAAGAAGCTCGCGAACTTCGCGGTAACCCACGGAGTCACGAAGGTTCCCTTCTCGTTCGGGGTCCACCTCGACGGCGAAGCGGTGGAGACGGGCGCCGAGCTGGAGGTCATCTTCACAAGCCCGCTCGCGCCCGGACGAAAGCAGGACCTCGAGGAGGTACGTCGTCAGAACCAGGCGGGAGGCGCCAAGGGCAAGACCGTCTGGTGGGTGGCGGATGCGCCGGAGAACCTCGAGTCGCGCTTCAAGCGCTACGAAGCGCTGGTGAAGGTCACCGGAGACAAGCGCTTCACCGAAGACAGCTCTTCGGACACGCAGGATGCGCTCTCTGAGAAGCGCAAGGAACGCGACGAGCTGAAAACCGCGCTGGTTCGCGACCTCGAGCGCGCGTTCCTGACGGGCACCGTGTTCCACGGTGGGCAGGAGATCAGCCTCGAGGGCGTCTCTGACCTCAAGGAGCCGCTCAAGACCGCGCTCTCGTCGGTGATCCCGAACGTCTATCCGCGCTTCGCCATCGCAGACCGCGCTTTCGACTTCGCGAAGCACCTCAAGGCCCTCCTTAGTCCCACGACCTCGGAGCTGCACAAGGTAGCTCCCGAGCTGAGCCTGTTCGACACGCAGGGCAGCTTGCAGCGGGAGTCTGCTCTCGTGGCCCAGGTCCTCGAGGTGCTCGCGGACCTCCGCGACGAGGACGCCGATGCCGACGGTGCTCGTCTCCTCGACGCGAAGGACGACAAGGGCTTCAAGGGGTTCCTCCGCGCTCCCTTTGGCTGGTCAGATGAGCTGGTGCGTCTGCTGCTCGCGGCGTGCCTGCGAGCGGGCGCGGTGTACATCGAACAGCAGACCCACGCCGGGCCGACGGCACTCTACGACTACAAGGGTGCCGACGAGCTTTTCGCCAAGATCACGTCATTCAAGAAGGCCACATTCCGCGTTGCGGAGACGAGTCTCTCGGTCGACCAGATCAAGCGCGCGAGCAAGGCGCTCATCGCCATGAGCGTGAGCGGCACGCCGGAGTCCGGCAATGCGATCGCGGCCGCTGTACGCAGCCTGGGGCTGACGCTGAAGTCCCGCATCGATGACGCCCGCATACGGTCGCAGCAGGGGCTCCCGATCCAAGATGCCATTCTGAACGCAGAAAGTACTCTCGCTGAGCCCACAACCGCGAAGGACCCGACTGTCGTGGTTACTACCTTCCTCGCGAAGGAGAGTGTCTGGAAGGCGCTGTTCCAGGCAACGGAAGCGCTTAGGCACTTCCTCGACGCGAACCGGCACAAGGACTTCGACTTGTCTCGGCGCCTGGGGTCTCTCGCGGCCGATCACCCGCTGCCGGAGGGGCATCCCAAGAAGGCGGCGTTCGAGCAGGCGACCAAGGACCTGGCTGCAATCGTGGCTGAGAAGGCCATCGTGGCGCGCTGGTCAGACTACCGCTCGGCATTCGACACCGCGTTCGCGGCGTACCGTGACGCGTTTATCCAGAGCTACGATGAGGTGCGCAAGGCGGCCGAGGTCGCTCTCGGTGCGATCCACGACAGCGACGCGTACAAAAAAGCGCCCACGGGGCAGCGAGACACAGTGGTCGCCAAAGTGTTCGGCTCGGGACGCGCGTGTCACTACCCGGCGCTGACGCTCTCGTCGGTCGATTCCCTGCTCGACGCCGCGGGGAAGCGAAGTCTCACCACGCTCGAGCAGGCCCTCGTGGCGCTGCCGGCCTACCGCTCGCAGGTCGAGAACGAGCTGGCCGCGCTCGTCCTGCCGCCACCGCCCCCTGGCGAGAAGGTCTTCGAGTGGCGGCCTGGCTCGGTCCTCGTCGGCAAGCGCTTTGCGACGGAAGCGGAAGTCGATTCTGCATTTGAGTCGATGTCCAAAGAGCTCAAGGCCCGCGTGCGCGAGGGCTACACCGTGGTGGTGAAGTGACGCCAGGCGACCCTACGAACGACGCCCCGCCGTCGGCACAGGCGCTGTCCGACAGCCTCAAGGAGGCGGTCAAGGCTTGGGTGCCCAAGGTCCGCCGCGCGCTCGACGATGAGTTCGTCGCCCAGCTCGGGCGTCTCGGACTACGGCGCGACGGCAAGCACGTGGCCCAGGGCAAGATGAGCCTGCCTGATGCGTCCATCGCCGTTCGGCGGCGCGTCGAGGCCCTCGTCGCCCGCGAGTCGCTCTCGGAGGGTACGCCGGAGCGTGGCTACGACAACGTCATCCGCGAGCTGACGTACACGCTCCTCAACAGGCTGGTCGGATTGAAGGCCATGGAGGCGCGCAGGCTGCTCTACCTCCCACCGCCGGGGCAGCCGACCGCTGCAGCCGAGGAGACCGAGGTCGTCACACCCGTGCCCGGTCAAGCGAGGTCGCGCTACTTGCGCGACTTCCGAGCGGCCGCGGGCAACCGCTACAAATACGAAGACGACGCCGAAGAGGCGCTCCTCCGCGACGGCCTGACTGCTTCCTTCCGCCACGTGACCGGCGAGATCCGGATCCTCTTCGACCCTGACCACGAGTACTCCTGTGTGTGGCCTACGCACGCTGCGCTGACCACCGTTCTCCAGTTGATCAACGACGGGCTACCAGCAGATGCGTACCGAGCACAGGACTTCCTCGGCTGGGTGTACCAGTTCTTCAATCGCGACGAGAAGAAGCGCGTTCGCGATGAGAACAAGGGTACGCCCCGGTCGTCGTACGAGCTCGCCGTCATCAACCAGTTCTACACGCCCTCATGGGTGGTCAAGGCGCTCGTCGACAACACGCTCGGGCGCCTGTGGCTGCAGATGCATCCCGACTCCGCGCTCCAGCCGAAGTCGTCGCCGCCGATGCCTGCGAATCGAGTCAGCGACGCACCGATCGCCGACTACTTGGTGCCCCGCACCGGGGAACGCATTCGCTATCAGAAGGTGACCGACGACGGGCAGGTTGCGACCTTCAAGCGCGCCATCGACATCGCACTCATCGATCCGGCCTGCGGCACGATGCACTTTGGCCAGTACGCGTTTGGCCTGTTCCATCGGATGTATCTCGACGAGATCGAGAACGCAGGAAAGTCAGGCTGGCCGGCTAAGCCGTCGGTCCTTGAACCGCGCGAGATTCCAGCTGCGATTCTGGAGCACAATCTCTTCGGCATCGACATCGACCCGCGCGCGATTCAGATCGCGTCCCTCTCCTTGATGCTGACCGCAAAGGAGGCCGCGCTTCGTCACGGGTTCACACCGCGAGACGTCAAGGTGACGCGAAGCAACCTGGTAGTCGCTAACGCGGTGGACCTTGGTGCCGAACGTCTTCGGTTGCTCGTCGATCGGGTCGGCTCGAAAGTAGGATCGCCGGAGCTTCGTCAGCGTCTCTTCAAGACGCTTTGGGACAACCTCCAGTACGTCGGCGAGTTGGGCAGCCTGGTTCAGGTGCGAGAGGGCATCGGCCAGGTGCTCGAAGACTGGGTGGATGCACGGGCGAAGGAGAAGGGGCTCACCAAGCTCATTCGGCGGAAGTCGGGCACTCAGATCGAACTCGGCTCGATCCTGACCGAGTCGGATCGCGCTAAGGCAATGCAGCTTGAGCTTGAGCGGACGATCTTGGAGGAAGAGGCCACGCGGCTCCAGCAGGAACTGCTCGTCGCGATCGAGGACGCCGCGGGTCAGTCTGCTTCTGATCCCGTAGAGAGGCTCTTTGCTGAGGACACCGCGCGCGGGCTCAAGCTGCTCCAGATGCTCGCTCGGCAATACGACATTGCGGTGATGAACCCGCCGTACGGCTCGTTCGTTCCGAAGGTGAAGGACTTCGTGAAGGCGGCGTATCCGCTCACCTCGAACGACATCTACGCCGCATTCATCGACCGCGGGACCCAGTTGACCGAACCCGAAGGGTATGTCGGCGCGCTCGTGTCCGCGACGTTTGTGAATCTTACGAGCTTCGAAAAGCTGCGCACCGAGATTCTGCTGAAGCGTAACCCGTTGGTCGTACTGCTCGACCTCGGCTTCGGGATCCTCGACGACGCAACGGTCGAGGCGGCAGCGCTCGTCGTCCACGGAGGGGTCCGATGAGCCGGGTGCATTGGCGCTGGACCGAGAAGGACTTCGGCTTCCGCTTTCGCAGCGGCGGGGGCAAAGTCAAGGCCGAGTACTACCAGGCGAGCGAGCCCGGCGCCTTTTACACGGTGCCCGCGAAGCTGCGAAAGTTGCCTAAGGAGCGCATCAAGGAGCTGGCGATGCCGCAGCCGCCGACCTCGCCACGCGTCGTGCCGATTCCGTGGAAGGACTACGACCGAGACTGGGATTGGATCACGAGCGAAGATGGGACGCTGCTGAATTACGCCGGGTGCCTCGACAAGGGGGAAATCGACCGGCGTGAAGACGAAGGAGTCCATCGCGCGATGGAGTTGGTCATGACACTCGTGGAAAGGGCCGAGCCCGATCCGCTGACCGTAGAGGTTATCCGGCAACTTCACACTGAACTGATGGGCGCGATTTACCCGTTTGCTGGGACCTGGCGAACGGTGGCACTTCACAAGGGAGAAGGAGCGACGAAATGGCCCCTTCCGCCGAGCGGGATCCAGTTGATAGTCGACGTCTTCGCGCGCGACGTGCTGTCGAAAACGCCATTCGTCTCGGCTGATGACAGTGAGGTTTTTTCGTTTGCGAGTCAGCTCATGAATGAGTTCCTTGCCATTCATCCATTTCGTGAAGGCAACGGGAGGACGGCATTCATCCTTGGCAACCTTCTCCTGATGCAGAACGATCTGTTGCCGCTCAACGTGTACGATCGTCGCCAGGATCAGGCGCGCTACTTCGCTGCGTGCGAGGAAGGGCGCATTCACGCCGACTACCGGCCTCTCGCAGAGTTGCTTGCGGAATGGGAAGAGCGTGCGCACGCCTGTTGGGAGACCGATCATGGCTAGTCAGCGACGAGTCAACGTGCGCGCGATCTTGGCCGACCCTGACCTGCGTCGGCAGTTGATGGTCCCAACCATCCAGGCGATTCAGGCTCGCGAGGGAATCGAAACGACGGTGGAGCAGGCTGAGCGCGCCTATTACGTTGTCACGGAAGCGGAACGAGCGACTTTCTTCGAGCTGGAACGATTCAAGGGCGGGAAGCGTGGGGAGCGGGACACACGACACGAGATGTTCGTAAAGTCGCTCCGCTCCGAGGCCGACGGAGTCCGTCACGATGTTGCGCGCCGAGACTTCGCGGCGATCGACGGAAGTCCACTTGCATACGAGAGGGTTGGCATCGTTGCGCCAGTGTTTCGTGATGCGCCTGCGCTCGATCCGGGTTCCGCTACGGTAAAACAGGGACTCGCAACGTCAGATGATGAGCGCTGGCTGCGGGAGTTTTGGGAGGTCGTCCCGGAGTCGATTGGGCGCTCAGGTCGCTGGGTGCCGTTTGCGAAGGGTGGCGACTTCTGCCGCTTCTATTCCGATCAGCATCTGCTTATAAAATGGGCCAACAATGGCCGCGAGCTGAAGGACTACATCATCGCGAAGGACGGCTCCGAGTCCAAGCGTATCTACAGTCAGGACTGGTACTTCAAGCGAGGTTTAACTTGGCCTCGCCGAACGCAGAGGGGGTTCAACCTTCGCGTGATGCCCGAGGGCTGCATCTTCGGGGACAAAGGACCGGCCGTATTTTCTACCGACCCGAGCAAGTTGTTCTTTGTGCTCGGGATCGCCAATTCTACTCCGGCCGAGTTTCTCCTCCGCGGGCTCATATCGTTCGGCTCATGGGAGGTGGGCGTCATCAAGCGACTCCCGATTCCGCTGGCATCAAGCAAGCATACCGAACGAGTCGCCCAACTCGCGCAGTCGATCCACGACGCGAAACGCGAATGGGACATGGCTAATGAGATCTCGACGTCTTTTGAACGTCCGTGGGTGCTACGAAGCTCGGAACCCAAGTCGTTCTCGGGTGCGCTCGATGCCGCGCTCGCTTTTGAGGTGGAGGCCGAAAAGCGGATCCAGGGAGTCTACAGCGACCTGAACACGGAAGCGTATCGTCTGTACGGCATTCCAGACGCAACTCGTGCGCACATTGAGCGGAGCCTCGGTGAACGACCTCCCGAGGTCATCTGGCCACAGATGGAGGGCAAGAGTCCTGAGCAGAAGCGGATTGAACACGTTTGGCGTCTCCTCTGCTTCACGGTGAAGCGGGTCATCGAAGCAGATGATGACGGGATCGTGCCATTCTCACATGCGACCGGAGAGATGCGGCTCGTCGATCGAGTTCGCCAGGAGCTCGCTGCGCTCTTCCCTGAGCGGGACGAGAGCCAGCTTGAAGTCGAGATCCTCAACGAGCTCAAGCGAGGCGCAAAGGGGTATCGGAAGTGCACAAATCTCGATGACTGGCTCGCCAACGCGTTCTTCGAGTACCACGCAAGCCTCTACAAAAGCCGACCGATCTTCTGGCACATCGCGTCCTCGCAAGGGACCGCATCGTCCGCGTTCGGCGCGCTCGTCCACTACCACCGCTTCGACAAGAATCGGATGGCGAAGCTGCGCGCCAGCTACGTGCGGGACACCATCGAAGAGCTTCGTCGCGACGCGGGGCTGGCCGACAAGGCGGGACGCGCCGACGACCGTGTGGAGCTACAGGCCAAGGTCGAGGAGGCGCAGGCTCTCGACAAGAAGCTGCAGCAGATTCAGGAGGGCCACCACGAGGGCCCCGAAGGGGGCGACCGCGACTACCGCATCCTCACGCCGTGGAAGGAGCCCGGCGCTCGTCCTCGAGGCTGGAACCCGGACCTCGACGACGGCGTGAGGGTCAACATCGCGCCGCTCGATCGGGCCGGCGTGCTGCGTCTCACGGGGGTTGCCGGATGATCCTCGAAGCACTGGTTAGCCAGCTCGAGCAGCGCTTCCAGCATGAGAAGCGCGCGCGAGTGTGCCTCTGGTTCGATGAGCGTGGGGAGTTCGCGCGCATCCTGCCGCTGCTCGAAGCTCACGTCGCATCGCGCTCGAAGCATCCGTTCGTTCTCCTGGGATACGACGAAGGGCAGCGGCGCGGGCAGATCTGGCTGAAATACCAGATATACCAGCGGCTCGAGGCAGCAAGCGCCACTGATCGGGCATCCCTTCGCTTCGTCATCTACGTTCCGCTGCCGGAGGATCGACTCGACGCGCCCGATCTGGGCGATGAGACCCGCCTCGATCTGCTCGAGGAATACCGCGCTGTGGGGGTCTTCTTTCGCATCGGAGGCAAGCGCCCAACCCTGTTCAGCTTCATCAAGCAGGCCAGCGTCTCGCTTCCCGACAACCCGGCCGACCAGCGCCGACTTTACGATGGTGGTCGAGATTCTCTGCTCGCCAAGTACACGGCGAAGTTCATCGACCGGCCTCCGGTGTTCTGGGAGACGACGCTCACGCCTGATGTCACCCAGTCACGCCTTATCGGGGATGTCGACCAGACAATCTTCGATGTGGCCGCGGACCCTGACGCCGAATGGACCACGCTGCGCGAGAAGGGGCTCGACCGCGAGTTCGTGGTGATGGTCAAGGAGCGGTACGGATTCGAGGCGCCCGATCGCGCGCCGACGGAGTGGATGCGCGACCTCGTCACGACGATCGCGCTCACGGAGACCTTTCTCGGGTACCGCGAGCCGGACGACTTCCCGCTCCTCAATCGGCTGCCGCCCTTGCCGGTGCGATCTCACCACCTCGCGCTGGTGCATCGCTGGCTCCGCGATGCCGAGTTTCGACCCGCCTGGGACCGCTGGGTCGCGGAGGCCGAGGGTAATGTCGACCTCGCAGGGTGGGCGCAGGAGCGAACCGGGCGCTCTGTCGCCTTCCCGCACCTCGTCTGGCAACGCTGGCGCCGGACGTGGCAGGAGTTCGAGGCTGGCGCGTCGAAGGAGTCCACTACAGAGGCATTCTTTTCGAAGAAACGGGACATGCTCGCCGAGCAGGCGGAGTTCCTGAAGGCGACGAATCACGAACTCGGCAACTGGCTGTTGCTGCGGGACCTCGACGCCTTCGTAGCCTCGTGCGCATTGGCGCGACGCGAGGTGGCGAACGCCGACACTGCGAAGAGGTTCGTCTCGATCTACGTCGACAACGCCCGCAGGATCGAAGGCGCCCACCTCGAGATCCGCCATGCAGCGGAAGAAGCGGGACTTCCAGCCGTCGCGAGAGTCGCGGACCGCAGCTACGCCGCCTACACGAACGCGCTCAACGAGGCGCTCTTCGAGAAGATGGCGAGCAGTGGGTCGCTTGATTCCCTCGAGGTCCCGGGTGTCACTCAGCACCTCGAGCAGGCGCTCTGGAAGGCCCACGGGCGCCGCGCGGTCATCATCGTCGATGCCCTTCGCTACGACTGCGCCGTCGCGATCGGCGACCTGCTGCGCGGCCAGACCGTAGAGGTGACGCCTGTCTTGGCGATGTTGCCGACCGTGACCGCGATCGGAATGACCTCGCTCCTGCCGCTCTCCGGCGCTTCCGTGTCTATTGAGCTGAAGAACAACTCACTGCATCCCAAGGTGAACGGGAAGGACATGGCGGCGCGCGAGGCCCGGCTGAGCTACCTGCGGGAGTTCGGTGCGGACTGCCGCGACATTTCCGAGGTCGAAGCGGCCTCAGAGGGCCTGAAGCTGGGCGATCTCCTCGTGGTGTTCGGACACGAGGAGGTGGACCACATCGGTCATGGCCAGGCAGAGACGCTGATTCGACACGTGCACTTGGAGATCGAGCGACTTGCGCGGCTCGTGAAGAAGCTCCATCGGTGGGGCTACGGCCACGTTCACATCGTCACGGACCACGGATTCATCCTTCTCGATGAGCAGAAGCTTCCGAGCGAGGTGCTGTGTGACAAGGCGTGGTGCCATGTCCTGAAGGAGCGCTTTGCGCTCGTCCCGGCGAACGCGGATCTCCCTTTGGTGAGGCTTCCGTTCTTGTGGGACTCGGACATTCGAGTTGCCGTTCCACCAGGGCTGGCCTTCTTCAAGACAGAAAAGTCGTTCTCGCACGGTGGCGCTGCGGTTCAAGAGCTGGTCATCCCGCACCTCGTGTCGCGCGGGCACGTGGCGCAGGGCAAGCGGGTCGCGTTGGAGGTGGTGCTCCCGATCTTCGAACTTCAGCGTCCCGCGGTGAAGGTCACGCTTCGCGTTGCCTCGACAGCTGTGCAGCAGGCAGCGCAGATGGCGCTCTTCAACGAGTCCGGGCGAACTCTTTCGCTTGATGTATTGCGGCGTGGTGCGGAAGGTGCGGCGACGTCTGTGCTGGCCGGCAAACCAAAGGAAGTCCGCCTCGAACCCAAGGACAAGGAGCAGAGCGTGACTCTCTTCTTCCACACGGCGACGACCTTCCAGAAGGGCGAGCTGCTCGAGCTCGACATTCGCGACATCGAGACCACTGAACAGTTCCCACCAGGCGGCATCAAGCTGACCGTCGGAAGAGACATGTGAGGCACGAATGAGTGAAGGACCCTTTGAACTCGATGAGCTCGACAAACTGGCGAACGAGGCGTTCCCCGGCCTGGTCGTGCGCAAGGACCTCCTTCGCCGCATGCGGAGCGCGTTCGGCGTTCCCGCCTTCGTCATCGAGTTCCTTCTCGGAAAGTACTGCGCGTCGACCGACGACGAGGCGATTCGCGAGGGCTTGGAGTTCGTGCGCGAGACGCTCTCGAGCAAGTACGTCAAGCCAGACGAACGGGAAGCGGTCAAGTCTGCGATCAAGCAGCACTCGACCTACGAAATCATCGACAAGATCTCCGTCCGCCTTGTCGAGACGCACGACAAGTACTGGGCCCGCTTATCCAACCTCGATCTCGACTTCATCAACGTCGAGGAGAGCGAGGTCCGCGAGCACGACCGTCTGCTCATGGGCGGGGTCTGGGCAGAGATCAAGCTGCGCTACGACGACTCGTACGTATTCAAGGGGCAGAACCGGCCCTTCTTCGTCGAGAGCATTCGTCCGATTCAGCTCTCCACGCGCAACACCGAGCGGTTCGTAGAGGGGCGGAAGCGTTTCACCCGCGACCAGTGGCTCGACCTGCTCATGCGGTCGATGGGCTACGAGCCGAGCCACCCGTACTACACGAAGCGCCACAAGATGCACTGCATGCAGCGCCTGCTCCCTCTCGTCGAGAGAAATTACAACTCGGTGGAGTTGGGGCCACGCGGGACGGGCAAGAGCTTCGTGTATCAGCAGCTGAGTCCGTACTGCCACCTCGTCTCGGGCGGTCAGACGACGACCGCGCAGATGTTCGTGAATCTCGGAACCGGGCAACGGGGGCTTGTCGCGCTCTGGGACGTCGTTGCCTTCGATGAGGCTGCCGGCATCAAGTTCACGGACAAGAACGGCATCAACATCATGAAGGGCTACATGGAGGATGGCGCCTTCAGCCGTGGCAGCGACATCATCACTGCGGAAGGATCGATCGTTTTCGTCGGCAACATCGACGGCGACATCGAGACGATCATCCGCACCTCGAACCTTTTCTACCCAATGCCCAAGGAGATGGACACGGCGTTCTATGACCGCATCCATGCGTACATTCCGGGCTGGGAATTCCAGAAGACGTCGGACGCCGCCTACACGAACCACTTCGGACTCGTGACCGACTACCTCGCGGAGGTCTTCCGAGAGGTTCGCAAGCGGAGCTACGGCGACTACGCGGAGCGCCACTTCCGCTTCGGACAGCATCTCGGCGGCCGCGACCAAAAGGCCGTTCGCAAGACGGTGTCGGGGCTCATCAAGTTGCTCCACCCCGATGGCGAGGTGACCAAGGAGGAGACCGAGGAGTACCTCTCCTACGCGATGGAAATGCGCCGCCGGGTGAAGGAGCAGCTGAAGAAGGTGGGCGGGCTTGAGTACTGGGACACGTCCTTCTCGTACATCGACAAGGAGAGCGGTCAGGAAACCTTCGTCCGCGTTCCCGAGATGGGTGGCGCCAGCATCATCGCCGAGGGCGGCCTCCCACCTGGCAGCATCTACACCATCGGATCCGACGCCACCGACAACCGGCTCGCGATGTTCCTGCTGCAGACGCAGATGAATCGCGGTTCAGGCCGGATCATCCCGCTCGGGAATCTGTCGAGCAAGATGAAGGAGGCCATCAAGACGGCTGACGCCTACTTGAAGGCCAACCTGAAGAACCTCGGCATCGACCACGACCTCAAAGCCTACGACTTCACGGTTCAGGCCATCAATCTAAACCAAGCGAAGGAGGGCTCCGAGACGGCGGTGGCGTTCTTCCTCTCCCTGGTCTCGGCGATCCTCGGGAAACCTGTCCTGGAGCGCACCGTGGTCCTCGGCGAGATGAGCGTGCAGGGCATGCTGCTCAAGGTGGCGGCTTTGCCGGAGCGCATGCAGGCGGCCGTCGAGGCCGGTGCGAAGCGCATCCTCATCCCGAGCGAGAACAAGCGCGACCTCGCCGAGGTGCCAGACGCGATCCTCACGGCGATCCAGTGGCAGTTCTACGACTCCCCCACCAAGGCAGCCATCCTGGCGATGGGGATGGGATGAGACCGGCATCAAGTGCCATCGGACTGATCCGGCCGAGTGATTGAGAGCGCATGCACCTTCTGGGAAACAAGGCTCTCTTCTTCGCGACGGACCTGACCAACTTCGTCGGGTGCCGCCACCTGACCGCGCTCGAGCGGCTGGCAGCGCTCAAGCTGGCAAAGCGGCCGTTCTTCGACGACCCGATGCTCGAGATTCTTCGGGAGCGTGGTCTGGAACACGAGCGGGCCTACGTCCAGCGCCTCGCGCAATCCGGAAAGCGCGTCGTCGAGATCAACAAGGAGAGTTCGAGCGCATTCGACGAGACGCTCAGCGCGATGCGCGCCGGCGCGGACGTCGTCGTCCAGGCCCGACTCGAACACGGAGCGTGGGCGGGCTGGGCAGATGTTCTGCTTCGCGTACATGGCGAGAGTCACTTTGGCGGCTGGCGGTACGAGCCGGTCGAGACGAAGCTCGCGAAGGAAACCCGCGGCGCGACGCTGATCCAGCTGTGCCTCTACGCTGAGCTGCTGGCTGAGATTCAGGGGGCTTCGCCGGAGCTGCTGCGCGTCGTCGTTCCTGACGCGAACTTCGAGCCCGAGTGCTACCGCTTCGAGGAATTCCGGGCGTATTTTCGGCTGGTCCGGCGGCGCTTTGAGCGGGAGCTGGAGAAGCCGCTGTCCAGCTCGGTCGAGACAGCCGTGCCGTACCCCGAGCCGGTTTCCCACTGCGACATCTGCAACTGGTACTCGGTTTGCGAGAAGCGGTGGACGACTGACGATCACGTCTCGCTGGTGGCAGGGATTCAGAAGGCGCAGCGGAAGGAGCTTGCGATCTGGGATGTGACGACGCTCGCGGGGCTCGCTCAGTTACCGCTCCCACTCTCACGCAAACCGAGTCGCGGGAGCGTCGCCGCGTTCGAGCGGGTTCGGGAGCAAGCGCGGCTCCAGTTCGAGGCGCGCACCACCGGGAAGCCCACGTATGAGCTTCTTCCCGTCGAGGAGGACCATGGCCTAGCGGCACTCCCAGCACCGTCACCGCTGGACATCTTCCTCGATCTCGAAGGGGACCGGCAGGCCGAGAACGGCGGACTCGAGTACCTCTTCGGGTACGCGCTCCGGGACGCCGGCGGCGTCCTGATCTACGAGGCACTCTGGGCGCTCTCGCCGGCTGAGGAGAAGCAGGCGTTCGAACGGCTCATCGACCTGGTGGTGGAGCGCCGCCTCCAGGATCCAGGGATGCACGTCTACCACTACGCGCCCTATGAGCCGACCGCGATGAAGCGGCTCATGGGACGGTACGCAACGCGCGCCGATGAGCTTGATCAGCTCTTGCGTGCCGAAGTCTTCGTCGACCTCTACGCGGTGGTCCGCAAAGGCCTTCGCGCGGGTGTCGACAGCTACTCCATCAAGAAGCTCGAACCGTTCTACGGCCTGGCGCGCGAGATCGATCTTCGGCAGGCATCGCGGCATCTTCGCGCCGTCGAGTACGCCATCGCGAGGAAGGACTCGGCCTCCCTGAGCACCGAGATTCGCGAGGCCGTTCGGTTGTACAACCGCGACGACTGCGTTTCGGCCCTCGAGCTGCGCGACTGGCTCGAGAAGCTCCGTCTGGAGGCGGAACGGAGTCGCGGCGAGCCCGTCCCGCGACCAGCGCCCCCGGTCCCCAAGGTGAACGAGAAGCTCGGGGATCGACTCGCACGCATTCGCGCCGTCTCCGAGGCGCTGACCGCACACCTCCCTGTCGAGCGAAACCGGACCGAGGAGGCCCAGTGGATCCTCGCGCAGCTCCTCGAGTGGCATCGACGCGAGGACAAGGTCGACTGGTGGGAGTTCTTCCGACTCAATCAGATGGCCGAGGACGAGCTGCTTGATGAGCAGGCGGGCATCGCGGGACTTCGGTTCGAGGAACGGCTTGAGACGACGAAGCGAGGCGTCGTTGTCGATCGTTACCAGTTCCCACTGCAGGACACCGACTTCGACGAGCAAGACGATGCGTTCGAGCCGGGCTGCGAGAAGCCTTCGCCGGTCGCCAAAGTCGAGGCGATCGATCTTGAGCACCGAACGATCGATTTGCGGAAGGGGGTTGCCCGCGCAGAGCACCATCCGACTGCGCTCTTCAAGCACGACAACGTGAGCAATCCAGACGCGGTGGGCGCGCTGCTGCGCCTTGGCGAGTTCGTGCGCGACAACGGCATCGACGGCGCCGGACACCACCGGGCTGCCCGCGATCTCCTGCTTCGGCACAACCCGCGTCTTGTTCCGGGGGCGACACTGCGAATCCCTGGCGAATCGACCGTCGCCTCTGCCCGCCGCGTGGTCCTCGCGCTGGACGGTGGGGGCCTGGCCATCCAAGGACCGCCAGGCGCGGGCAAGACGTTCACCGGCGCGCGAATGATCGTCGACCTCGTTCGCGCCGGGAAGAGGGTGGGAGTCACAGCGGTCAGCCACAAGGTGATCCGGAACCTCCTTGCGGAGGTGGTCAGGGCGGCGGCACAGGACAACGTTCGCGTGCGTTGCATGCACCGGGTGAGCGACAAGTCAGCGAAGCCGCGTGCGGGGATCGACGAGGAGACGGACTCCGGGAAGGCCGTCACGAAGATCCTGAACAGGGAGTACGACGTTGTTGGCGGGACGGCGTGGGTCTGGTCGAAAGAAGACCTCGCCCGATCGGTCGACGTCCTCGTCGTCGACGAGGCGGGGCAGATGTCCCTCGCGAACGTGCTCGCGTGCGCTCAATCCGCGGAGAACTTCGTGCTGCTCGGCGATCCGCAACAACTCGAGCAGCCGCAGAAAGCGAGTCATCCGGAAGGGGCGGAGCTGTCGGCTCTGGAATACCTGCTCGAGGGCCACGACACGATGCCCGAAAATCGGGGGCTCTTTCTGGGGGAGACTTGGCGCCTGCACCCGTCGATCTGCAGCTACACCTCCGACCTGTTCTACGAGAGCAAGCTGCGGCCACATCTCGGTCTCGATACGCAAGCAGTGTCCGGCCCGACACGACACGCGGGAGCCGGCCTTTTCTATGTCCCCGTCGAGCACGAGGGGAACCGGAACTCTTCGGAAGAGGAAGCCGAGCGGGTCGCCGAGATCGTGAACGAGCTGATCAAGCCGGGCGTCACGTGGACGAATCCGCTCGGCGAGACGAAGCCTGTGACGCTTGATGACGTCCTCATCGTCGCACCGTACAACGCGCAGGTCTCCGAGATCGCCGAGCGCATCCCCGGCGCGCGGGTAGGAACCGTCGACAAGTTCCAGGGACAGGAGGCGCCCGTCGTCATCTACTCGATGGCTACCTCGAGCCCTGAGGAGGCCCCGCACGGCATGGAGTTCCTCTTCAGCCGGCACCGCTTGAACGTCGCGACGTCGCGGGCGCGATGCGTGTGCATCCTCGTGGGCAACTCCCAGCTGTTCGAGCCGGAGTGCCGAACGCCGGAGCAGATGCGGATGGCCAACGCGTTCTGTGCGTACTTGGAGAGGGCGACCACCAGATGACCGCGGCGGCGGCCTTGCCCTCGCTGTTAACCGGCCCCTCTCGATGGCGGGGACCTGTTAACCGCTCTCTGCCGCTCTCGGTCCGCGGGCGCCTTCAGAGAGCACGATCGCGCCCCCGCGGGCCGCTCGACGACCGCGCCCGCGTTCTCAGCTTGG
>JBGTHI010000119.1:0-2685 GCA_041746295.1 Myxococcaceae bacterium | reverse complement strand
CCTCGCAGGCGGTCGCCCAGACCTCGTGCCCCGAACCCTTCAGCCGCGCCTGGCTCAGCGCGGAGTTGACCAGCGCCACATCCAGGGTGAGCGCTTGCTCGTCGAGACCGAGGATGCGGAACTCGCCCCAGCCCCGAAGCGTCATCTCGCGCAGATAACCCTCGACGGCGCCGCGGGCGGTGGTCTTGTGGACCTCCTGGAACCGCTTACAAAACTTTACTGCGCCGTCATAGCCCGCCTTCCGGTAGATGGTGGAGAGCGCTTCGCGGCCCGCCACCTGTTCGACGTTCTCCATGATGAAGCAGAAGAAGTGGCGAGGCATCAGGATCATCGGCTGCTCGCCGAGGCTGAGCACGCCGTGGTCGTCATAGACGAGCTTCTGCCGAACCGCTTCGAAAGCCTTGGGGTCCATGGTTAGAACTTCCTCCCGATGCGGTGCGCTTCCATCATCGCGTGGTGGAGCGACCTGGGGGCGTACGAATCACCGGCCAGCTCGACTTCGGCTACCTTGTCCTTCAGCGCATGGTACAGGTCGTCCACCGAGCTACCCCCGTAGCTGTAGACGAGCGTGTCGATGTCGTCTCGGGTGACTTCCGTTCCGGCGAACGCGTTGCGCAGGCGGATGGTGTTACCCTCGACGGCGCGCAGCTCCCAGGCGGGATTCATCTTGACGCCCTTGGCGAACAGCCGCGCGTAGACGGCCGGCTTGGTGGTGGGCCCCAGGTCCTCACCGACCGCGTAATGCGGGGTGACGATCTCCACCTGTTTGCCCTGATCGAGCAGGATCTCCGCCGCGGAGGTGCTCTCCTGGCCGCCCTGGTCGTCGATGACCAGCACCCGGTCGCCGACCGGCTTCGTCTCGAGGTGGACGTCCCACGCGGACAGCGCGAACGCGCACTCCTTGAGGCCCGGTACCGGGGGCAGGAGCGGGACCGCGCCGGTAGCGACGATCACCGCGTCCGGCTGCTCGGCCAGCACCCTCTCGACGGTGGCGGTGGTTCCCGGTTGGATGTCCACACCCAGCTTCTTGATCTGCAGCGCGAGCCAGCGGCCGACGCCCTCGAAGTCGGTGCGCTTGGGCGCCCGCTTGGCGATCAACAGCTGACCGCCGAGCTCCTGGTTCTTGTCGAAGAGGATGACCTTGTGGCCGCGCAGGCGGGCCACGCGCGCCGCCTCCATGCCGGCAGGGCCGCCGCCTACCACCACGACCTTCTTCACCTTCTCGGCGCGCGGTATCTCGGCGAGCTCCGCCTCGTAGCCGATGGTCGGGTTCTGCACGCAGCTGATCGGCTTACCGCTGTACTGGCGATCGATGCAGCCCTCGTTGTAGCCCATGCACTGACGGATGTCGTCGAGCCGCCCCTCGCGCGCCTTGATCGGGAGGTAGGGGTCGGCGATGAGCGCGCGGGTCATGGCTACCAGGTCCGCCTGACCGTCGGTGAGCACGCGCTCCGCGACCGTCGGGTCGACGATGCGGCCGACGGAGATGACGGGCTCGCTCACCACTTCACGGATGCTGGCGGAGAGGTGGCTGAAGCACGCCAGGGGGAAGTTCATCGAGGGGACGCAGGCCGCCTCGGCCGGGAGCGTCTCGCCGCTGCCGCCGATGACGTTGAAGTAGTCGATCATCCCGTGCGCGCTGATCTGCTGGGTGATCTCCCGCATCAGCTCGTTGGAGATGCCGCCTTCGACGAAGTCATCGCCGGTGACACGGATGCCGACGATGAAGTCGTCGCCCACCGCCTCGCGCACCCGCTCGATGATCATGAACCCGAACTTCATCCGATTTTCCAGCTCGCCGCCAAACTCGTCCGTCCGGAAGTTCACCGCCGGAGACCAGAACTGATCGATCAGGTGGCAGTGCGCCGCGGAGATCTCCGCGCCGTCGAAGCCGCCCTTCTTGAGCCGGACCGCCGCGTCGGCGAAGGCCTGGACGATCACCTCCATGTCCTTCTTCTCGATAACCCCCGGCGTCTCGCGATGGTTGGGCTCTTTCACCCGCGACGGCGACATCAGCCGCTGCCAAGAGAGGTTCGAGTGGCCCCGGCGCCCGCGGTGGGTGATCTGGCTGAGCACGAGCGTGTCGTACTCGTGTAGGGTGTCGGAAAACTTCTGGAGGTGCGGGATCACCTTGTCGTCGTAGAGCTCGATCACCTTCCAGTCGAGCGCCGGCGAGGTGGGGTGCACGCTGGAAGAGCCGAAGCAGATCAGCATGCCCGCGCCGCCCTTGGCTTTTTCCAGATAATACCGGAGGTACTTCTCCTTCGGAGCACCGTCCTCCGAGAAGATGGTCACGTGGGCGGTGGAGACGATCCGATTCTTGGTCGTCTTGTCGCGGAGGGTCAGCGGGGAGAAGAGGGTCGGGAACTGCGTGGACATCCAGGGCTCCTTGAATCCGGGGACGGGACTGCTTTAGACAAACTCGTGGTGTTTCAAGAAGCGGTGCAGCTGCTCCACGAGGTACTGCGTCTCACCCTCAAGGACGGACGCCGAGGACGAGGAGGCGGCCGGCGCGGCACCGATGCCCATGATCGCCTTCACGCGGTCGGCCGCCGACAGGTTCGCCTCGGGCGCGAAGCGCTTCTTGACGCGGGCGCGCGCCGGGACCGTCTTCTCCTTGGAGGCCCAGACGAGCTGCTGCGCCGGGAGGCGGAGCTGCTGCGCCGTCGCCACCGGGATGGGCCG
>JBGTHI010000118.1:0-3358 GCA_041746295.1 Myxococcaceae bacterium | reverse complement strand
GGGCCCGGTGCCGGGCGAGCAGGTCGGGGTCCATGGCCGTCGGTTGCTCTCGAAGGTCCGGTGGATTCCACGGCGGTGGCCTCGCCACGCGCAGACCGGCGCATCGTCGCCGGGCGATGGCCTCCCGAAGGATCCGCGCGTTGAGGTCACTTCGCGTCTGGTGGTAGATCATTGGGCGGGACTAACCCACCCGGGGAGACGCTGCCAAGAGGGCGGGCCTTCATCTGCAATAGGGTCGAGCACAAAAACTGGCTCAGCGATTAGGCCTCCGAGCCCAGCTCAGCGCGGCGAGCCCCACCGCACCCGTTTCACGGCCCGGTAGTCGGTGAAGAGCGAGGTCAGCACCGTGACCAGTCCCGAGAGAATCTGAAGGCCGGAGACGAGCGGCTCCCTGCGGTAGTAGCCAAACACGAAGGGCGCCAGTACGTTGGCAGTGCCGTGGAGGTAGTCGCCGGCTTCGTGCACTTCGATCGGCAGCACCTTGGCCACGCTCATCCGATAGTCGGTGAGCATTGAGCCCGCGGTGTGGCCTCCGGCCAAGACCGCATTGGACACCTTGGCCGCTGTGGTCTCGGCGATCAGCGCATTCAGGGTTCCGACCAACCCGCAGGCGTAGTCGAGCGCGGAGTGGACTTCCTGCGGAATGGCACGCTTGACCGGCAGGCCAAGGAGAGGGCGCGACGGCTGGCCAACGCTCAGCTCCGCCGACTTCGCCCTATTGGGCATCTCCTTGAAAAACTGCGTGACTGACTTCTGAGGCTCGCCATGCGCGACCGTCGCCATCCGGTCCTCTCTTTCCTGGGAAACAACCGAAAGAGCAACCTGGTTCCTACAGCTACGTCACGCAAGGCCCCGGACCCCATGCACGGCTCCTTAGGTGCCGGTGGGGGCGGAGCCCTTGGTGGCCCCCTCGTTCGTCGGGAGCAGACGGAGCTGCCCGCCGATGGTATGTGAGGCTGCGTCTACTTCACGCTCGAGGTAAGTATAGCCAGCCAGACCGGCCTCGTACATGTGGAGCAGCTGGCGGGACTCATCCAGGGTGATCTTCCCCTGGCGGAGCGCGTGCTCGGTGAACCGCCGAACCTTGGCCACCAGGTCGTCGCGGTTGTAGCTGACGTAGTTGAGCACCTCGGTCACCGTGTCGCCGGCGACGACGTGGTCGATCAGGTATCCTCCTCCCGGAGCCATTGATACCTGGACCGCGTGGGTATCGCCGAACAGGTTATGCAGGTCGCCCAGGATCTCCTGGTAGGCGCCCACCAGGAAGATGCCCAGGTAGTAGTCGTCCTGGTTCAGGGCGTGGAGCTCCAGCACGTCCTTCACCTCGCGTCGGTCGATGAAGTGGTCGATCTTGCCGTCGGAGTCGCAGGTGATGTCGGCGAGCACCGCGCGGCGTGAGGGCCGCTCCGTCAGCCGGTGAAGAGGCATGATCGGGAAGAGCTGATCGATCGCCCAGGAGTCAGGCAGCGATTGGAAGACGGAGAAGTTGCAGAAATAGGTGTCGGAGAGCTGTCGCTCCAGTGTCTCCAGCTCCTCAGGAACCTCGTCCATCTCGCGGGTGATCTTGAGGATCTTGTGGCAGATCGCCCAGAACAGGTTCTCCGCCGTCACCCGCTGGGTGAGGGATAGATGCCCCAGCGAGAAGAGGCTTAGGGACTCCTCTTTGTATTCGGTGGCGTCATGGTACGCCTCTAGCAGGTTCTTGCGGGTGAGCTCCCGGTAGGTGGAGTGGAGGTTCTTCACCACCGACGGAGCGCCTTCGGGCAGCGCATCGGGGATGTGGCTGACGTCGAACTCGCTGATGCCCAGCACCTCGGTTACCAGCACGGCATGGTGCGCCACCACTGCACGGCCCGACTCGGAGACCAGGGTAGGGTGGGGAACAGCCGCCGCGTCGCAGCTCTCCATGATCGAGAAGACCACGTCGTTGGCGTACTCCTCGGTGGAGTAGTTCATCGAGGAGGCAAAGTTGCTCTGCGAGCCGTCGTAGTCGACGCCGAGGCCTCCGCCCACGTCCAGGTACTTGAGCTGCGCACCCTGCCTCGCCACTTCGACGTAGAAGCGACCTGCCTCGCGCAGGGCGTTCTTCACGTTGCGGATGTTGGAGATCTGGCTGCCCAGATGGAAGTGGAGCAGCTCGAAGCAGTCGGTCAGCCCTTCCTGGCGCATGAAGGCCAGCGACTCCATCAGCTCGGAGCTGGAGAGACCGAACTTGGAACGGTCGCCGCCCGAAGCCTCCCACCGACCCGCGCCGCGCGAGGAGAGCTTGACCCGGATGCCCAGCCGCGGGCGGATATTGAGGCGGCGAGAGACCTCGGCGATCAGGGCCAGCTCCGACGGCTTCTCGATCACCTGGATCACCTGGCGCCCCAGCTTCGAGGCGTAGAGCGCCGTCTCGACGTACTCCTCGTCCTTGTAGCCGTTGCAGACGACCAGCGCGTCCTCGTTTTCAAGCAAGGCCATCACCGCCAGCAGCTCCGGCTTGGAGCCGGCCTCTAGGCCGTAGGCGTACTGCTTGCCGGTATCGACGATGGTCTCCACCACGTACCGGTGCTGGTTCACCTTGATCGGGTAAACGCCGCGGTATTCCCCCTTGTAGTTGTGCTCGGCGATCGCCTTGTGAAACGCCTCGTTCAAGGAGACCACGCGGTGGCGGAGCAGGTCGGTGAAGCGGATCAGCAGGGGCAGCCCGAGCCCCCGTCTGCGGACCTCGTCCACCAGCTCCTTGAGGTCCACGCTGTTGGCCTGGGGGCCGTCCGGGTGAACGCAGACGTTCCCCTTGTCGTTTATCCCGAAGTAGCCGTTACCCCAGCTGCGAATGGCGTAGGTCTCGAGCGAGTCGGCAATGGTCCAGCGCGGCGGGGCAGAGGACGTGTTCATCGTCGCGCGGCTATAGGCCGCGCTGCAGAAATTGAAAAGGCCGCTGAAGGGCTGCCTCCGGCCTGAGGTCGCGAAGAGACCCGAACTTGAAGAGGTTGTGCCGGCGGGCCAGATCCACCGCTCGTGAACCCCTGGGGAGGAGCCCGACCCGGCGGCTTACCAGAGACGCTCCGACATCCATCTGTGTTGCCGCAGATAGCAGCACATAGGTCAGGGCCGCGAGCTTGAGGCCTCCCAGAACACCTCCCAGTAAACGATCCCGTCCGCCGCCTTCCGGGTCCCGAGCGTCCGAGAGGATGTGCCGAAAAAGCACCGTGAGGAGCGCTCGCACTGCCAGGAAGATGACGAGGGCGGCCAGTACTATGACGCCGCTCTGGCTCCAGTCCCGTGGCAGCTGGAGCAGCTCCAGGACCTCAGCAAGCCGGGGCTCGAGGTCCCGGGCCAGTGGGCGGGCGAAGTAGAAGGCGGCGAGCGCCGC
>JBGTHI010000117.1:0-4278 GCA_041746295.1 Myxococcaceae bacterium | reverse complement strand
GACGTCGACCGCACCAACAACCAAGCCTCGTTGCCGCTGGACGTGCCTTCCAGCGACAAGCCGGACCTGGTAGCGCAGGGCTTCGCCGCATCGCCCTCCCCTGCTTGGGCCGGAGAGCCGGTGGCGCTGACTACTGTGGTGCGCAACCGCGGCGCGGCCGTGGGAGTCACCCACTACCGGATTTTGGTGAACGGCACACCCACTCTGGAGGGGCTGGTGCCGCCGCTCGCCAGTGGCGAGAGCACTGCCCTCTCCACTTCAATCACCGCGCCGGCCACCGTTGCAACATTGGTGTTGCAGGTGGACAGCGCTTCCGCCGTCGATGAGTTGGATGAGACCAACAACACCGCCTCCACTCTGCTCCAGGTCGGCGATGCGCAGCTCCGGCTGACCGGCAGCGCCTCTCCCACCAGCGCGGGCGCAAACACCACCGTCAGCTTCCAGCTCAACCTGGTCAATCTCGTGTCGACCGGCCTGGACCTCACGGTCGATGCCGCGGTCTTCGGCCCGGATGGCTCGTCGCAGACGCTGTCGGGCGGGAGCCGCCTAGTGCTGGGAGGCAACTCCAGCCAGGCGCTAGCGCTGAGTTGGAATACCGGCTCCTCTGCGGCCGGCGCCTACCAGATGCGCGCACAGATCCGCGCCTCGGGCCGGCTGCTCACTTCGCTGACGTTGCCGGTCATTGTGGTGGGCGAAAGCGGAGCGACGGCCGTCCTGGTCGCCGACCGCGGCAGCTACCGCCCCAACGAGACCGTCCTGCTCTCGGCCCGCGTCACCAACACCAGCCAGAACAGCGACCTGACCGGATCCCAGAGCGTCCTCATGCTGCTTCATCCCGACGGCCACATCGTGCAGAGCACGGAACAGGCGGTGGAGCCGTTGCCCCCGCAGGCCTTCTCCGAGCTGCACACCCTCTTCCGCAACGCCCCCTCCCAGGCCGCCGGCCGCTACACCGCGAGGCTGGAGGTGCATGGTTCTTCCGGAGCGGTGATGGCGCTGGCGGAGGCGAGCTGGACGGTAGAGGTCCAGTCCTCGGCGCAGCTGACAGGCAAGCTTCAGCTTCCGACAACGCTGCCCCTGGGCCCGCCGCTGAGTGCGAGCATCGCCCTCAGCAATCCTTCCTCCGCTCCCCTCGCGAGCACCGCGCTTCAGCTTGAGCTGCTGGATGCCGCATCGCTGACGGTGGAGAGCAGCGCCTCGGTGCTCGTGAGCCTCAACGCGGGCGAGAGCCGCACGGTGCCGTTCACGCTGGCCACCGCGGGCGTCACGCCCGGCGAGAAGCTGGTGGTGGCACGTCTGAGCAGTCGCACTCTGGACCGGGTCCTGGTGGATGCCGATGCCTTCCAGGACACCCATCCCCCGGTGGTGACGGTCACTGGAGTCAGCGACGGGCTGATTACCCGCCTGAGCGTCTCGCCCCAGGTGTCGGTACAGGACGAGAGCCCGGTGGAACTCAGCCTGACGCTCGATGGCGTCTCCTTCGTCAACGGGACCGCCATCTCCACAGAGGGAGACCATCTGCTGGTGGTGGATGCGCACGACAGCTTTGGCAACGCCACCTACCAGGAGCTGCGCTTCACCCTCGACACCACGCCTCCCGCCTTGGCGGTTTCCGGGGTAGCTCAGGGCGATGTCCGCAACACGTCAGTGACGCCGACCGCGCAGGTGACCGAGCTTCATCCCGACACCCTGACCGCGACCCTCGACGGTGCCCCCTTCACCTTGGGACAGCCGGTGAGCGCGGAGGGCCCGCATACGCTGGTGGTGCGCGCCGTGGACAAGGCGGGCAATGAGTCGCAAGTCTCCATCGCCTTCACGCTGGACTTCACCGCTCCGGAGCTCACCTTGAGCGGCGCCACCGACGGGGCGTTGCTGAGCACGCCGGTGACTCTCTCCTGGTCGGCTACTGATGCCAACCTCTCGTCCGTGACCGGAACCCTGGACGGCGCACCCATCACTTCCGGAACGGTCGTCTCAGCCGAGGGCAGCCATCTGCTCAAGGTTGTCGCGCTGGATGCGGCGGGCAACCGCACCGAGAAGCAACTCACCTTCACGATCGACCGCACCGCGCCCACCATTTCGATCGGCGGCGTTGCCTCGGGAGAGATCCGCAGCGGTGGCGTCACCCCGTCGATTCTGGTCTCCGACTCGCACCCCGGATCGGTCCAGGCGACGCTGGACAACCTGCCATTTACCTTGGGCAGTACGATCTCTGCGGAAGGGCCTCACACCCTAGTGGTGACCGCGGTGGACGCGGTGGGAAATAGCGGAAACGCCACTGTCTCCTTCGAGATCGACCTCACCGCTCCACAGCTGGTGGTGTCCGGGGTCACAGACGGGGCGCTCCTCCAGGGTCCGGTCAGCCCGACCTTCAGCGCCACCGACCGGAACCTGGCTCAGCTGACCGCCACGTTGGATGGCGCAGCCTTCGCTTCGGGAGCGCTTGTCTCGGCGGAGGGCACGCATCAGCTGGTGGTGGTGGCGCTGGATCGCGCGGGGAACCGCGCGGAGCGGCGCGTCTCGTTCACCCTAGACAAGACGCCTCCCGTCATCACGGTCACCGGTGTGACTCCTGGAGAGCTGCGCAACAGCTCCTTCACCCCGGTCATTCAGGTGACCGATGCCCACCCAGGCACAACCCAGTCGACCTTGAACGGCGCGGCCTTCAGCTCCGGCAGCGCCATCACCGCTGAGGGCGTTTACACCCTGGCGGTGACCGCCACCGATGCGGTGGGCAACCAGAGCCAGAAGTCGGTCGCCTTTGAGCTGGACCGCACGGCACCGGTCGCCACCGTCAGCGGCGTGGCCGATGGCGCCTACTACGCCGCGGCGGTGACGCCGGCCTTCACCGCCACCGACCGCAACCTGAGCCAGGTGACTGCGACGCTGGATGGCACGCCGTTCAGCTCAGGCACGCAAGTCGGCACGGCAGGCGCTCACCTGCTCCTGGTGACCGCCACGGATCGCGCTGGCAACAACGGACAGAAGCAAGTGAGCTTCACCGTCGACCTCACCTCTCCAATCATTACCATCTCTGGCGTCACCGAAGGGGCCTCCGGGCAGAGCTTCACGCCCGTCTACTCCGCCTCGGATACGAATCTGTTGTCCGTGACCGCCTCTCTGGATGGATCGGTCTTCACCTCGGGCACCGTGGTCCAGGCGGCGGGCGCGCACACCCTGGTGGTAACCGCGACCGACCGGGCGGGACGGACCGCCACCAGCACCGTACACTTCACGGTCACTGCGCCGCCCACGAATGCGCCGGAGCCGTCGTTCAACTCCGCGGCCTGCGCCCTCGGAAACCTCAAGCTGTCCAACAACGCGCGGGTGGAGGCCGGCTCGGGCAACGTGGGCTCGGTGGCGACCCACGGCGTGCTGACGCTCAACAACAACGCGGTCATCACCGGCGACGCGGTCAGCAAGGGCAACAGCACCCTGAGCAACAACGCCCAGGTGCTGGGCAAGCTCTACTACGGCGGGACGGTCACGCTACAGAACAATGCCAAGGTGGTGGGTGGCAGCCAGAAGGTCACTCCGGCGCCGATGCCCTGCGAGACCGGTTATGACCTGGATGAAGCGCTGGATACGGCTTTCGCGCACAATGACAACAGCAAACTGACCTCGACTCCGGCGATCGCGCAGTACCTCAAGGACGGTGGGCTGGAAATTTCCAACAACGGCATAGCCACGCTGCCGGCCGGCACCTATTTCCTGAAGTATCTAAAACTCTCCAACAACGCCCGCCTGCGGGTCACCTCGGGGGCCAAGGTCACGCTCTTCATCGAGGGCAGCCTGGAGGTCACCAACAACGCCACGCTCAATGACACCGCGACGGCCCAGGGGACGTTGTTGGTGGTGACCGGCGCCAGCTCGGCGCACAGTCAGAAAGTGACCCTCCAGAACAATGCCGAGGTGGCGTTCCAGCTGTACGCTCCCCTGGCGGACGTGACGCTGTCGAACAACGCCCGGCTCAAGGGAGCACTGGTGGGTCGCAACATCGAGCTGTCGAATAACCAGGTGCTGTACCGAACCGGCACCCAAGCCGTTCCGCCTCCTCTCAGCAGTCCATAAGGACCTCTCGCCATGTTCCACTCCTCTCGGGTGTGGTTTCAGACGATGTCGTGCGTGCTCGTGGGGCTGCTCTCAGGAAGCCTGGGCGGCTCTGGGAGCGTTGCCTGGGCGGCGGATAGCAGGGCCGACCCGCGCAGCGTGCCTCAGTCCACCTCGCCGGCCGACGTGGAGCGCCGGCGCGAAGAGGGCATGGCCAAAATGCGGAAA
>JBGTHI010000116.1:0-7035 GCA_041746295.1 Myxococcaceae bacterium | reverse complement strand
AGGGCGGCGCCGAGTCGGAGAAGCCGGTCCGTAGCCGGCGCCGCCGAGAAAAGCCGTTCGAAGCGGGCCCCGGCGAGGCGCGGCTGTGGGTCAACTTGGGAACCACCGACGGCCTGGATGAGGCCAGTCTCAAATCGGCCCTGGAAGCGCTGGGCTCACCGGCGGGGAAGATCCGCTCCCTCTCGCTCCGCCCGACCTACACCTATCTGACCGTCGCCGAGGAGGACGCCACCGCGCTGGAGGCGCTCACCGGAAGGGCCCAAGGGGAAAAGTCGCTGAAGGTCGAGCGGTCCCGCAGGAGTTAACGGCGATCATGTCTTCCGCCAGCGCCGTGACCCTGGAGCAGATTCAGCAGGCGCGGTCCCGGCTGGACCGGCGCGTCTATGTCACCCCCTGCCCCAGCACCGACCACTTCGTGAGCGAGGTCGGCTGCCGCAATCTCTACATGAAGCTGGAGAATCTTCAGCGAACCGGCTCGTTCAAGGAGCGGGGCGCGCTCAACCGGATGCTGGTACTGACGGAGGAAGAGCGGCGGCGCGGCGTGATCGCGGCCTCCGCCGGCAATCACGCACAAGGCGTGGCGTTCCATGCCGGCCGGCTCGGGGTGGACAGCCTGATCGTGATGCCGCTGCGGACGCCGCTGATCAAAGCCTCCTCCACCCGGAGCTTCGGCGCGAAGGTCGTCCTGCACGGCGACAACTTCGACGAGGCCTACGCCGAAGCGAAGCGGCTCCAGGCGGAGCAGAATCGCGTCTTCATCCATCCCTTCAACGACCCGTACGTCATCGCCGGTCAGGGGACGATCGGTCTGGAGCTGTTCGATCAGGTTCCGGAGCTCGAGCTGGTGCTCCTTCCAATAGGTGGCGGCGGGCTGGCGGCGGGCATCGCCTGCGCCCTCAAAGCGCTGAAGCCGGAGATCCGCGTCGTCGGCGTGCAGGCGGAGAAGGTTTCCAGCATGAAAGCCTCGGTGGAAGCCGGCCGCGTGCTGGAGGTGCCCCCCGGCAGCACGCTGGCGGATGGCGTAGCGGTGCGCAAACCGGGTTCGGAGACCTTCGGCTTGGTTCAGCGGTACGTGGATGCGATCGTCACCGTGGACGAAGCGGAGATCGCCAACGCGATCTTGCGGCTGCTGGAGCAGGACAAGACGGTGGTGGAAGGGGCGGGGGCCCTGCCGCTCGCGGCGCTCCTGAATGGAAAGGTGCCGGAGGCGCGGGATCGGAACGTGGCGCTGGTGCTTTCCGGAGGCAACATCGACGTGAATCTCTTGTCCCGGATCATCGAGCGGGGCCTGGTGAAAGACGGGCGGCTGATGCGCCTCACGGCAATGATGCCCGACCAGCCGGGAGCATTGGCCGGCTTCGTGGGGATCATCGCCGAGCAGGGAGCCAATGTAATGGAGATCCATCACAATCGCGCCTTCCTGAAGGGGCCGTTGGCCGAGGCCCAGGTCAAGGTTACCCTGGAGACGCGCGGCAGTGAGCACATCGCTGAGCTGCTCGCCACGCTCACTGCCCGCGGGTGGATCGTCGCGCCCGACGTCTGAGGATACGGCTGGGAAGTTTACCTTTCTCGCGCCGCTCCTAAGCTCGGGGAGAGATGTCGGACGCCCATGCCTGGATGAACGAGTTCAGTCTCCTAGAGGGGAAGCGTCTGCACGGCGCTTTGACCGAGGCGGACGAGCAGCGGTGGTGGGAGCTGGTCGGTGCGCTGGGACTGGACCCGGCCTTCGCCCAGACCGGCTACTACGCCCAGGATGGCCATTGGTACCCCTACCCCCATTCTGAGGCCGAAGCGGTCTCGGCGGCTCTGGAGGCAGCGCTCCCGCCGGACGACGATCCCCTGGCCCACCGCTACGCCGCACCACCGGTGGATGACGTCCCGATGTTGGAGGATGACGCAATCGAGGAGGTCGCTGAGCTCCCGGACATTGCCAAGCTCGAGCTGGAGCTGGCTCCACCTCTCCAGCCCGAGCCGGCGCCGGTCATCGACCTCTTCGCGGCGAGCGCGATCGAGAGGGCCGAGGAGGTTCTGGATCTCTCCCTCGATCAGGCGATCGATTCCCATCTCCCCGCAGTGGTGGACGCTACCCTGCCGGCGGAAATGCGTATGACCGGCGAACACAAGGTGGTGCTCCATACGCTGGAGGGTCAGGTTAAACGGGGCATCCTCCGGGACGCGGACCTAGGAAGCGCCCTGCTCCCACTTGAACCCCAAGAAGGTAGCCCCGAGCAGCTCGAGACTGAGGAGCTCAAGGCGATCTTTTTCATGCTGCCGCCCGGTGGCTCACCACCGCCCGCCCACGGGACCCGGGTACACGTGACGCTCCGAGACGGCCGAGAGCTGACCGGCTTCTCCGAGGACTATCAGACCGACGCGCCTGGCTTCTTCCTGGTTCCAAGCGATGCCCGGGGCAACACCGGCCGCGTCTTCATCTACCGTCGCGCCGTCCAGGCCCTGTCCCCGGACTGACTCGGAGAACCCTCCTTGCCCGCCTGGGCTGGAGGGTATGCACTTCACCTGGGAGAGGTCCATTTGGAGCCGCGGGAGGTGCTCCTGGACCTCGCCCGAGCTCTAGGCGTCAGTGCAGGAAGCGGTCGGAGGAGCGGGACGTATTGCGGTCTCGCGCAATCACCTTGAGGTGCTTGGAGCGGCCCCGCAGCTGCCGCTGCAGCCGCCACGACTGGAAGCGCAACGCCCAGAGACGGGGGCCTTTGAACCGGACGGCGCCATAGGTCAGCAGCACACCAATCGCCTCCGGCACCACGACCCGCCAACCGGAAAAGGCGGCGCTGATCACCACCAGACCCACACCGATCAGCGCGAAGATATTGCCGGCGACCGGCACACCCCAGAAGTTGACCTGGGCGCTTCCGAAGGCGAGGCCGTAGGCGACCCAGACTGCGGTCGTCATTACCACGCCGCCCGGGTAGCTGATGTACCGGATGCTCGGTAGGAGGACCGCCAGCCCAAGGGTCAGGAGCGCGGTCAGCACCGTCACCCCGAAGCTCGTCCAGAGCAGCCTTCGGGGTCCCCACTGTTGCTCGAGCGCGCCGCCGATGGTCCAGAGGATCAGCGCCCCAAAGAGAACCCCGATCGGCGACGCCTGTACGAACGCATAGGTCAGGGGCTGCCACAGCGCGGGCCCCGTCGCCACGTGGTCCGCATTGAGCGAAAGGCGAAGGGGGGTACCGATCGCCTCGACGATCGAGATCAGCACCGTCGCCACCGCCAACTTCGCCGCCATCGAAGACAGCGGCGCTATCGCGCCCCGCCACCCACGGCCCGACATCCGTCTCATGGCTCAAAGGTGACGAAGCAGACGGCCGGGCGCAAGCGAATTGCTTCTCCCGGGCGGCGCAGCGCCGCGGCTACGAACGGTGCCGATAAAACAGGGTGATGCTTAGGCAGTGGAATTCCTTATCTGAGGACTGGGTCACCACGCGATCCACGATCTCGAGGTTGACGTTTTCCTTGAGCCAGCGGGTGATGTTCTCGCCCATCGACTCCCGGTCCCGCGCCAACGTGGTGGAAAAGATTTTAACGCCGGTGAAGCTGTTCGTACCCATCGTCTCCGACCCCCGTTCCACGCCAGCCCCGGTCTTTAGGTCAACTCTTGCGCGGGAGGCAACCGTCCTCCGCGACCCTCCACCGAGGGCGACTGCACGCCGTCCCGAAGCGTCTCATCGAAGAGGTCGAAGTCGGGCCTCGGACGCCGTGGCGGCGCCACCTCGTTCCAGTCGTGAACCAACTCCGAGACCGGCGGGATCCGCTCCGAGGGCGGCGGCGTGTCTTCTCTAGCGTGCTGCCGCCGCCTTTCGATTCTGACAGGCTCCTTCATCTCGGCAGGCGGGACCAATGCCATCGGGATGGGCCCAGAATGGGGTCTTGTCCGACTCCTCGACGCCACAGAGCACGCATTTTCTCTTCCTCAGCTTCCGCTCGGCGCGGCGCTGCTCGGCGATCTCTTTCGCCCGCTCACGGGCGCTCTTCTCATCGATCGGATTGACCATCTTCCTCGTCCTCACATTACTAGGTATTCGGGTTTTTACCGTCTATGCCATCCCACCGCGACACCCGCACGTTTCACCCTGACAGCGCGGGTTGCAACTTCACACTCCGGATAACGCGCAGGCCACCAGCACCCACGCGGTCAGGGTCCACAGCAATCCTCTCACATTCTTTTGCCGAAGCTCGAAACGACCAAACCGTTCCAGCCAACCGCGGGCGGCAGCCTCGCGTTCGCCATAGGTAAAGCTGCCCTCCGGCTGCAGCCCAGAGAGGCGCCGCTGGTGGGCGCGCAGCAGGCGGGAGGGGGTCACCCCCTCCAGCCCGGAGGAAAAATAGCCCCGGGCTTCATCGCCCGGGGGGCGGCGATGATTGGCCGAAAGGACGAAGCCGCCTCTTGTGAGGGGGGTGAGCAGATAGAAGCGCAGTTCCGAGCGGGCCGAGAGGTAGAGGGTGGCGAAGACCTGCGCCTCCGGGTGACTCAGCTCCCAGAGCCTCCTGACGGGGCCCAGGGGAGGTTGCTCCGTACGAACCCCTAGCGGCTGGAAGCCCTCCGCTCGCAGCTCACGCGCGATGGCCTCGAGAGGCTCGGGAAGGGACTTGAATCCATCCGCCCAACCATCCCACTCAAGGCGCAGGCTCTGTGGCCGGAGACAGAGCAGCGCCCGCCAAAGATTGAAGCGCAGCAGCACCCCCGCCCCGACCGTGAGGAGGATCGGCCAAACCGCTTGGCTCAAGTCGTGACCTCGACCACCAGCTTCTTGGCCGACCTGGGCAGCGGCTGGTCTCCGCGCATCGCTGCTTCTAGCACCAGCGCACCCAGAACCAGCTCCTCCTCCGAGGTGGGGCCGGCGCCGATGAAGCAGCCGTCCAGCGCCGTCCCCAGCGCCGTCTCCACCGGCAGCACATTGTAATCGCGACCGAGGTCGATGGCTCGGGTATGAAACTCGTCCCACTCAGGGAGGGAAGGCAATGGCCGCCCGCTCAGGTTCTCCGCATTGGCTTGACTCACGACCTGATCGAAGAAATCTTCCAACGTATCCGCGAGTCCGTGGGAGCGTTTGTTGATCAACACCGGGGCGGTCAGTCTCTGCACGACGGGATCGTAGCTTGCCTCGGCATGTGCGCAACGGCCTATTCCGACCAAGACGAACATAATCCGGCCGAGTTCAATCTAAATTCCGGCCCTCTTTCCTTCACCCCTGCCCTGTACTACAGGCCGCGAGACCCGGCGCGAGGTCGGGTGGAGGGCTTTATGAGTCGAAAGGTTCTTCTGGCCTCGATGCACGTGGGCGGTGGTCACGCCGCCCTCCGCGACTCCTTCGCACAGGTCCTTACGCGGGTCGACCCGGAGCGGCGGCGCTTCGAGCCGGCGATCTGGGACAGCCGCGACACCCACATCTCGTCCTTTTATAACTTCGTGGTGCACCACGTTCCCTGGTTCCAAAGCGTGGTGTTCGGCTCGAGCAACCTCAACTGGGCGATCCGTCTGGGGACGATCAACCCGCTGCTCTACCGCGAGGCGGAGGAGGTGCTGGTCCGCGAGCGGCCGGACATCGTCCTCTCCACCCACCTGGTTTTGGCGATGATGTTCGCCCGGGTGCGCCACCGCCTGAAGCTTCCTACTCAGGTGGTGATGGCCGTGCCCGACTACGGGATCGCCACCAAGGCCTTCTTCCCGGAACAGCCCGATCTCCGCTGCGATTGGGCGATCGTGATGGACGAGGTCACCCAGCTCCACCTCCTGCGCGGCCGCGGCCTTCCTTCCCACCAGGTCCACTGGTCCGGCTTTCTTACCCGCCCCGCGTTCCAGGCGGCGGCCACTCGGGGAACCGACGAGGCGCGCGCGGCGCTGAAACCCCTTAGAGAGGCCCACCCCGAGCTGCAGCGGCTGGATCCTTCGCGCCCAACGCTGCTCTTTCTGGGAGGCTCGGCCTGGACCGAAAAGACCCGGCCGGTGCTCGAGCGGCTGTTCGCCGATCCGGCGCTCCTCTTCCGCCTCAACGCGGTGGTGGTCTGCGGCAAGAACGAGATGTTCAGGGCTTGGATGGATCGCGCAGCGCTCGCGCAACCCCGCGTCTCGGTCCTGGGATTCGTCCGGCCGGAGCTGATGGCTCAGCTGATGACGCTGGCCGATGTTCCGGTGCTGGGAAGCCTGGCGCCGGCCACCATGCAGGAGCTTCTGGAGACCGGCTGTGGACCGCTGATGCTGTTCCACTTCATTCCCGGCGCCGAGCGCGCGCATGTGGAGCACATCGAGCGCCACCGGATCGGCCTCTACGAGCCTGACCCGGCGGCGATGGTGGAGCGTCTCAAAGAGGTGACCGGGCTGGTGCCCGCCGGGCCGCATGTGGCTCCACTGTTGCAGGGCTTCCGCTCCCGTGCAGCGGCGATCCGCTCCGCCAACGTGGCGCGGGCGATGAAGCTGCCGGAGTTCCTGGATCAGATCCTGGGCCGCGAGCCGGAGCTGGCCACGGTGCTGCCGCTGCGAAGGCCAGCCTGAGCTCTATACGGGAGGCGCCCCGATCGCCGGATCGATACTGGGTCGGCGCTTCTCCAACAGCCAGACCGCCAGAACGCCCAGCTCGTAGCAGAGCAGCATCGGGCCGGCCATCAACGCCAAATTTACCGCGTCGCCCGTCGGCGTGATCAGGGCCGCGCCGACCAGGCAGATCACGAAGGCGTGGCGCTGGTACTTGAAGAGGAAGCTGGACCGGACGATCCCGGCCATCCCCAGCACAGCCAACACCAATGGCAGCTCAAAGATCACCCCGAAGGCCAGCTCCAACAGCAGCACCAGCGAGAGCTGCTCGCGCATCGTCAACATCGGGCGCGTCCAGGAGGATGCCTCGAACGCCGCGTGGCTCTCCGCCACCGCCTTCTCGAGATTCCACATCGCCGAGAGCTCGGCCGCGTTGATCGGCGAGACATGGGTGAGCGCTTGCGCCGCGGCATCCATCGCCTTGGAGGCGGCGGAGAAGTCGGCGGAGGCCAGTGCCTGGGCGGCGCTCAGCCGCTGATCCATCACCT
>JBGTHI010000115.1:0-3094 GCA_041746295.1 Myxococcaceae bacterium | reverse complement strand
GGGGGAGGCGGTGCCGGACGACAGCGCGGGCCAGCTCCCGGAGCTGACGGTTGGGGAGACCCTCAAGCTACTCAAGCTCCTTCACGAGCAGCACTTCACCCAGCCGCCTCCGCGCTTCAACGAGGCGTCGCTGGTGAAGGAGCTGGAGGAGAAGGGGATCGGTCGGCCGTCGACCTATGCCCAGATCCTCACCAACGTCCAGGAGCGCGAGTACGTGGAGAAAGCGGAAGGGCGCTTCAAGCCCACCGAGCTGGGCGAGATCACCACCGATGAGCTGGTGAAGCATTTTCCCAACGAGCTCGACGTGGCCTTCACCGCGGGCATGGAGGAGAAGCTCGATCAAATCTCCGACGGCGAAGCCAACTGGGTACGCGTTCTTCACGACTTCTACGGTCCGTTCAAAGAGACCTTGGCCCGCGCCGAGATCGAGATGCGGGACGTGAAGCGCGAAGAGGTCAAGACCGACGTGGCCTGCGAAAAGTGCGGCCAGCCGATGGTGATCAAGTGGGGGAAGATGGGCCGCTTCCTGGCCTGCACCGGTTACCCCGACTGCAAGAGCACCCGCGACTTCAAGGAAGTGGGCGGCAAGATCGTCCCGGTGGAGGAGGAGACCACCGACGAGATCTGCGACAAGTGTGGCAAGCCGATGGTGATCAAGCGCGGCCGCTTTGGGAAGTTCCTGGCCTGCTCCGGTTACCCTGAGTGCAAGAGCTCCAAGCCGATCTCGATCGGCGTCAGCTGCCCTTCTTGTACCGTTGGTTACCTCTCGGAGCGTCGCAGCCGGCGCGGGAAGGTCTTCTTCGGCTGCAACCGCTATCCCGACTGCACCTTCGCGGCGTGGGATCGGCCGATTCCCCAAGCCTGTCCCCAGTGCGAGTCGCCGTATCTGTTACAGAAGTATTCCAAGAAGGACGGGCCCTTCATTGCCTGCCCGAACAAGGAGTGCGGCTACCGGCGGGAGGTGGAGGAGTCCACCGCTGTCCCAGGGGCGGGTGAGGCGCCAGCGGAAGCGGGTTAGAACTCAAAGGCTGGGAGAGTTGTGCGCCGCGCCTCCGCGCCGCTCCTCTTCGTACATCTGGGCGTCGTCCTCGCACCGGATGGCGAAGGGAAGCGCCCTGAGCCGATCGATGCTGATCTCGCTGTCGCAATCGACGCAGGTTCCAAAAACCCCCGCTTCCATTCGGGCCAGCGCGGCGTCCACTGCCTGGATCTCGGTTCGGTGGTTGTCCATCAGCTTGGTGAGGGTGAAATCGGCTAACTCGGTCTGAGCGCTCTCCTCGAACTCGGGATCCCGCTCCTGTGACTTCAGGGCCTTCAGCTCGTTCTGGGCCGCGGTCAGCGAGCCGGTGAGGTCGGTTCGCCGCTGCCGCAGCAGTTCACGGATCTTCTTCAGCTCTTGAGCGCGCGCCATGAAAGACTCCTGGTTGGTTTCGCGAGAACCTAAGGATGGTGGTCGCGGCGCGCACGCCGCCGAGCCCGGGTAGCTGCGGCAACCAGTGCCGCCGCCCACGGGGCTCCGGCTCCGGGAACGGAGGCACAGCCCCCGTCCTTGGCGGCGCCGTTTCCACCCCCGCTCCCCGGCGGGGGAGGGAGCTCGTCCCCTCCTCGGATCGCCTCCACCCGATGATTGGCCATCTTGAAGTCGCCGTCGCTCTTCCCCGCCTTCAGGAGGAGGCGACCGCGGCTCAGGGAGGACAGGGGGGCGGCGCTGGAGCTGAAGGCATAGGATTGGGCGATCTGGACCTCCTCGCCCGCCGGCGGAGCGATCCACAGACTGTATTGCTTTGCCCCGGTGTCCACCCGGACCCGCGCGCGATAGGTGACGTTCGGCGCGAAGGCCAGGGGGGAGGTGGCCTGGTAGCGATCGCCGTTCCACGCTTGGAAGCTGCCGTCCGCGCTCAGCCGGAGACGAATGGCGGTGTTCTGGATCGAGGTGATCTGCGCCGAGCTGTCGGCATAACCCAGCTCACCTTCGTTCCCGCTTAATGGGGTGAGCTCGAAGGCGGTTTCCAGCCGCTCCCCCCCACCGTTGACCGCGGAGAGCGTCCGCAGGCCGGTGGCGATGTCGAGGCGCGAGTACCAGGCAGGATTGGGCTTAGGGGTCAGCCGCATCAGCGCTTCCAGGAAGTAGTAGTCGCCGTAGATCAACCCGACGTCGATCTCTTGGTTGGCCGGAAGGTGGCCTACGCCGTGGAGGAGTACCGCGGGGCTGCTGACCTCGGCGGCGAGATAGGTGGGCGAGGTGAGAGATTCCAGGGTTTTGATCGCGGCCTCGCGGTACCGCCGGCTTACCGCGTTGTCGGAGACGAAGCCCGAGAGCTCGAGCAGCGCCGAAGCGGTCGCGGCAGCCGCCGAGGAGTCCTTCTTCTGGGTGGGCGCCTGGAAGTCCCAGTTGGGGATGGAGTCGGCCGGCAGGTGGTTCAGGTAGTAGTTGGCGGTCTTCTGAGCCGCCTCCAGCATCGTGGGGTTCTGGGTGTACCGGTAGACCACGGTGAAGCCGTAGATCGCCCAGGCCTGCCCACGCGACCAGGTGGAGCTGTCGGCGTAGCCCTGAAAAGTCTTGCGGCTGCGGATGGCACCGGTGGTGCGATCATAGTCAACCACGTGGAAGGTGCCCCCATCCGGCCGCACCATGTCCTGATAGGTCTTGAGGGCATGGCTGACCGCCATTGCCTTGAGCTCGGGTCGGTTTCCCGCCTCCGAGGCCCAGAGCAGCAGCTCCAGATTCATCATCGTGTCCACCACCGTGGGTACGTCCCAGTCCGGGTTCCAGTCGGCGGTGTCGATCACTCCGACTAAGCCATTGTAGCGCGAGGCGAGTGAATCGGCGGCGGTGAGGAGGACCGCCTGCGCCGCCTGCGGGGTCGGAGCCTGGCTGAGGCGCGCGGCGTGGCCATAGCTGAGCATCAGCTTGAAGCCCAGGTCATGCGTCTCGCGGTTGTTCTTCTGATCCTCGAGGGTGCCGGTCCAGGCCTCGGCGCGCGCCTTCCAGTAGGGCTCTCGCGTGAGGTCGTAGAGGAGCCACAGGCAGCCCGGGAAGAAGCCCTGGATCCATTCCACATTGTTGGTGTTGCGGACGGTCTTCCAGCTTCCG
>JBGTHI010000114.1:0-4382 GCA_041746295.1 Myxococcaceae bacterium | reverse complement strand
GGCGGCGGGGCACAACGGTCAGGCCTACGCCCGCTGCTTTCCCTAGCCCCGTGCCGCCCTGTGGCCGGTGCGGCGTGAAAGCTCGCCCTTCCGCGGCAGTCCCCCGGAGGTCGCCCGCGCGGCCCGGGGGAGCTGAACGGTGAACGTCGAGCCGCGATCGACCTCGCTCTCCACCTCGATCTGGCCGCCGTGAAGCTCCACGAACTCCTTGACCACCGCAAGCCCGATGCCTGTCCCCTTGATCCGGCGGTGGGTCTCGCTGGAGCCCCGGGTAAACCGGTGGAAGATCCGCTCGCGATCGTCGGGGGCGATGCCCAACCCATGGTCCACCACTCTCACGGTCACCCACCCGGGCGCTTCGCTGAGCACCACGGTCACGTCGGTGCCGGAGCGTGAGTATTTGCAGGCGTTGACGATCAGATTGGTGAACACCCGCTCGATCTTCCCGACATCCACTTCGACCCATGCCGCGCCTTCGGGCAGCTTCGAGTCCAGCGTGAGCCCCAGCCGCTGAGCAGCGGGCTGGCTCATCTCCACCAGATCCTCGATCACCTTGCGCAGGTCCACCCGACTCAGCTGGAGGCTGGCAGCGCCGTCGCCGGCGTCAAGCCGGGAGAGATCCAGCATGTCGTTGATCATCGATTCCAACCGTGTGGCGCTGCGAATGCCCATCTCGGCGAGCTGCTGCTGACCGGCCGTCATGCTCAGCCGGTCGACGTACATAGAGGTGAGCACGCCGGTGATCACCGTCAGAGGGCTCCGCAGGTCGTGGTTGATGTTGGTGATCAGGTCGGTCTTGATCTGGTCCAGCTCGATCTGACGCTCCAGCGCCCGTTTTAGCTGCTCGCCGGTGGTCTCCAGCTCGCGGGTTCTCTCCAGCACCTTGTCCTCCAGGGTGCGGTTGAGCTCCTGGATCTCCTCGAAGCGTTGGTTGAGCGAGGTGACCGAACGGAAGAAGTCTTCGCTTTGGGCGATGATCCGCCGGTCCCGCTGCCGGAGCCGCCCGCGGTACTCCCAAAGCGCTCCCAAGAGCGTGCCTACCGCGATGCAGGCCACCGTCCAGACTCGAGGATTACTCGGGATGCGCGAAATCGCCGCCACCAGCGCCGCGGTGATTCCCGCAAAGGCGCCGCCCGCCAGGTGCGGGAGATGCAATCCCCGATTGAACCAGTGCAGCTCATAGGAGCAGCAGTCGGCGCCCTGCACCTGGCACTGCCTCTCCACGATACGCGCCGGGGGAAGCCCCCACAGCTGGGGGAAGGCGGCGAACTGGCCCATCCGGTACTCACAGAAGTGGCGGTTGGGCTCGCGGATCTGCGAGCGGTAGCGCATCCTCAGGGAGGAACGGGTGAGCTGCTCGACCTCGAAGGCGCCCACCCGGTTGTAGATGGCGCTGTTCGCGAGAACCTGCTTGTAGCAGAGGCGCGGGTTACCAAAGGCCTTGAGGGGACCGTAGAAGACCCCCAGTACCTCGCGGTCGATCACCTTCAGCCCCGCGCGCCGGGGAAAGAGCGGGTCATGGGCCGCCTCGGTGAGGGCGTCGATGATGCCCTGTCCCACGTGGAAGCCCACCCAGTTGGTCTCGTTCTCCAGAAAGGCCAGGTCGATCCCGGGTCCGAGCTTGAGTCCTGCCAGGACGGCCTCCAGCTCCGCCTCGCTCCGGCTTTGGTGAAAGTGGAGGAGGAGCGAGCGAAGGGCGCGACAGGAGAGCCCCATCGTCGAGGTGATCGCGCTGGTCTCCAAGGGTGGGCTCATGGCTGCGTGACCCGGATACTGTGGGGAAGCTACCGGTCCCCGTGGGCAGATCAATTTATCGTCAGTTGAACACCGGGGGCTATCGCGACTGTGCATCGAAGGGCTCCATCCGCATCATTGCGCCATGGGCGTCCGAACACACGAAGTTCATGCCTCGCTGGTACATGCCCCCTTGACCCTGATCCCGCTCGCGGCGGTGGTGGACGTCGCGGCGGTGGTCCGGGGCGGTCGGGAGCTGGATGGGCTGGGCTCCAAGCTCTGGCTGGCCGCCGGGGCGGGAAGCCTCCTGGCGGGCGTGACAGGACTGGCCGCCAGTCAAGAAGTTTACTACCCCCACCGAACTGCTCGGGACATGACGTTTGTCCACGCCCTCGGGAACGGGATGGTGCTTGCCGGGGTTCTAGGGATCGCGGCCTGGAGAAGGTCACATTCTTCCGGCTGGGGATCCTCCCTCGCGGGGCTAGCGGTGGCCGCGACAGTTTTTTACACCGCATACCTGGGAGGCGAGATGGTGTACCAGCATCAAGTGGGCGTGGAGGGGATGGGCACCGAAGAGGCTATGAAGCGCAGCCCGCCTCTGCTCAGCGCGGCGGCGCCGATCCGCCTTCTAACTGATGCGGTGCGCGGCGTGAGATGGCTCTTCGATCGCGCGCTCTCGGCGCGGCGCGACGGGATTAGCCGCGAAGCGATGGGGCTTCCCGTCGAGGGATTGGTGCTGAGCGGGGCCTCGCCCTTTGAGCTGCAGCGCGAAGCCGCCGAAGCCTGGCGCGGTTGACAAAATCGGACGACTCTCTAAGTTGGCGCTCCGTAGACCGGAGTGCTAACGACTTAGGAGATTCAGTCCATGGCAGCGAAAGAGATTGTTTTCAACGAGAGCGCGCGTGATGCGATTTTGCGCGGTGTTCGGACCCTGGCCGATGCGGTTGCGGTCACGCTGGGTCCTAAGGGCCGCAACGTGGTGATCGAGAAGTCGTTCGGCGCCCCCACGGTGACCAAGGACGGCGTCACCGTGGCCAAGGAGATCGATCTCGAGAATCGCTTCGAGAACATGGGTGCGCAGATGGTGAAGGAGGTCGCGAGCCAGACTTCCGATAAGGCCGGCGATGGCACCACCACCGCCACCGTCCTCGCCTGCGCCATCTACGAGCAGGGCTTGAAGCTGGTGGCCGCGGGCCACAACCCAATGGAGCTGAAGCGCGGCATCGACCGGGCGGTTGAGACCGTGATCGCCGAGCTGAAGAAGCTCTCCAAGCCGACCAAGGACAGGAAGGAGATCGTCCAGGTCGGTACCATCTCCGCGAACGGTGACGAGGAGATCGGGAAGATCATCGCGGAGGCGATGGAGAAGGTGGGCAAGGAAGGCGTGATCACGGTAGAGGAAGCCAAAGGCCTGGAGACCACGCTGGACGTGGTGGAAGGCATGCAGTTCGATCGGGGCTACGTCTCCCCCTACTTCGTGACCCACCGCGAGCGGATGGAGACAGTGCTCGACGACCCCTACGTCCTGATCAGCGAGCGGAAGATCGGCTCGATGCAAGACCTGGTTCCGATCCTCGAGCAGGTGGCGCGCGCGGGCAAGCCGATCCTGATCATCGCCGAAGAGGTCGAGGGTGAGGCCCTGGCCACCCTGGTGGTCAACAAGATCCGTGGCGTCCTCAACGTCTGTGCGGTCAAGGCACCCGGCTTCGGCGATCGCCGCAAGGAGATGCTCAAGGACATCGCTACCTTGACCGGCGGCCAGGTTGTCTCCGAGGAGCTGGGCACCAAGTTCGAGAGTCTGACCTTGACCGACCTCGGCCGCGCCAAGCGGATCACGGTCGATAAGGACAACACTACGATCATCGATGGCGCGGGCAAGAAGGCGGAGATCGAGGGTCGAATCAAGCTTTTGCGCAACCAACTCGGCGAGACCACCAGCGACTACGATCGCGAGAAGCTGCAGGAAAGGCTGGCCAAACTGGTGGGCGGCGTGGCGGTGGTGCGTGTCGGCGCCGCGACCGAGACCGAAATGAAGGAGAAGAAGGCCCGCGTGGAAGATGCACTGCACGCGACCCGTGCCGCGGTGGAGGAGGGCGTGGTGCCCGGAGGCGGCGTAGCCTACATCCGCTCGCTTCCCGCGCTGGAGAAGCTGAAGCTCGAAGGAGGGGAGAGCTTCGGTGTGGAGATCATCCGGCGCGCGTTGGAGGAGCCTCTGCGGAAGATCTCCGTCAACGGAGGTGTCGAGGGGGCGGTCGTGATCAATAAGGTCCGCGAGGGCAAGGGGAGCTTCGGTTATAACGCCCGCTCTGAGACCTACGAGGACCTGGACAAGGCGGGTGTGATCGATCCCACCAAGGTGGAGCGGACTGCACTGCAGAACGCGGCCTCGGTCGCATCGCTGCTGCTCACCACGGAGGCGATGGTGGCAGAGAAGCCGAAAAAGAAGAGCAAGGCGGGGGCAGGCGCGGGTGCGGGAATGCCTGACTATGGCGGCGAGGACATGGATTACTAGGGGGTGTCCCTAATTGAAAGCGAGCAGCCAGATATCAAGGAGATGGAGGGGCCCCGAACCGGAGCGTACAAAGATGTACGTGAGGATTTGGGGAGGGCCAGCGACGCAGAGATCGGGCGCGCAGCCAATTAGGGAC
>JBGTHI010000113.1:0-3537 GCA_041746295.1 Myxococcaceae bacterium | reverse complement strand
ATCCCTCGGTTGTGGTGGCGATGGAGCGGTTCCTTCGGGCGGCGCTCGAAGCCCCAATTCGCATCGAGAACCCATACTTGTACCGCACCAAGCGGGAGGTTGCACAGGTTGTCTCCGACGCCCTGCCAACTGCGGTGGCAGACACCACGAGCTGCTGGAGAAACGCGAGACTGCCGGTGGGCGTCACCCACTGTGGAGACTGCATTCCGTGCCAGATTCGACGGATCGCGCTCGAGTTCACCGGTACCGATCCCACCCGGTATGCCCGCAACCTCTGGGTAGAGCCTGTGGGGCAGCTTGGGCCCGACGACTCCGGCCGACGGAACGTGGTTGAACTGAGCGAGTTCATCTACCGTTTCCGCACCGAGTCGGATGAATCCCTCATGAGCGCCTTTCCAGAACTACTCTCTGAGGACTTCGACGGAGCCGCCGCGATCGGGATGTACCGCCGGTTCGCCGGTGAGGCATACGCCGTCTTAACGAGATACCCGGCGCTTGGCGGACTCCTCGCTTGAGGATCTCAGTCTCGGAGCTGGAGTTCTGCAGTCAGGATGTTGCTGGATGGGTGCGAGCCAAGCTTAATCCCACGGGGGGTGGTCCCCGCCCTGGCTACGCCGGTACTGTCAAACTCGCAATCTATTTCTTCCACAAGTCAGGGACTGAAACCGCGGCCAGAGCTCACCTCAGAGATCTGCTCGACCGGTTTCAGGGCAGCTTCCAGAAGGTCGCTGCCGAGCAGGAGTTCGAGTCCTATCTCCGCTGGTACACGGCGCAGCAGCCCATCGTCGCCTCCCATCGAGTGCGCCTGGGGTTCCCACTGGGAAGCGGCATTATCCTCGGCGGTGAGGTGTCCCGGATAGATGTGGATGTCACTAGCGGCGGCTATCGCGCAGTCCAACTCGGCACGCCACGCGCCGGCTGGAGATCAGAGCTCCGGATGCCGCTGATCCAGCTGGGGATTGCCGATAGGTATCAACGCGAAGCAGCAGAGGTGCGCGTTGGATTTCAGCACCTTGACGGCAGCAATCTCTCTCTCGTGTCCTTCTCTGAGTCCGAGCTCCAGGCAGCAGATCGGAGTGCCCGCGGGGTGGCCCAGCGGGTAGCGGCTGAGTGGGCCCGTCAAGGTGGCCCGGTGCCTTAGCTCGCTAATCTGACCGGTTCTGCCGGTAGCAGTGGAAGTGTGCAAGGTTGCGTGGCCGGGTTGCGAACGGGTTGCTTCTGAGGGGCGGTTGCCCGCTCACGGCCTCTGGGATCATGCGATGTTGCGTTTAGCGACTCGATGAGATTCGGTCCTCTGATCATTTGCTTCCTATTTGCTGTCTCCTACCGCCATGAGTCCGAACACTATGGCTCCCAGGATTAGCCACGCCTTTGCTTTCTCCTGCTTTACGGACTGGGCGATCTTAGCCATGCGATCCTTGAGCTGCTCTACAGAAGCACCTCGCAAATTTAATGCTTGCTTCTCACTGACCCATCCGGGAAGCCTCGAGGGATCAAGGTCCCACACAATCGGGATCAGGCGCTTAGAAGCACCAATCGCCATGCCGAGTTCCTGCTGGACCCAAGGCGATTCACACGCGGCCCGGCTTGCGAGGAAGAGCACCCAGTCACTTGCTTTCAAGTTGGCGCGTATCGTCTCCGACCACTGTTGACCGGGAGCCAGAGATGCTTTCGCCATAAAGACACTGAGCCCGTGCTGTTGAAGCTCCGCGCAGATGAAATCTGCCAGCTTCTGGTCGTTGGTGTTATCGAACGCTTCAACCGGACCTACCGCGCCGAGGTGCTCGACCCGCATCTCTTCGCCTTGCTTGACGACGTCCGAACGGAGACCGCGACCTGGCTCCGGCGCTACAACACCGAGCGGCCCCATGACAGCCTCGGCCGGGTACCGCCGCTCACGTTTCTGGCGAGGCCAACCAGCATCTTCGAGTCCACGTATCAAATGTCTACTTGACGGGGGAGCTTACGCCTCGATTGCCTATCCAGACACTTTCATTCTAGAACTGACGCTGGCAGGGTCTTACCGGCAACTCCTATGAGGGAGACTCCAAGCCCAAGAACAGGGCTGGTCGGCTTTACTGGTTCGAAATTCTTGATCGGGTATGTCCTACCTTTAGTTGAAAGTCAGGTGGTGCCTCGTTACTAGAGTGCACCAGTTGCAGTCCTAACCCCGCGTGGTGGTCAGTTCAACCCCAGCGCCTTCATCGCCGCCGTCTTCGGATCCCCGTAGAAAATCGGATCCACGTGCTCCATGATATCGGCGCTCACGTCCAGGAAGTTGCGCTTGTTCTCGATCGGGATCAGCGCGCGCTTAGCACCATTGTCCATGGCCACCTGGAGCGGCTCGATGAGCGACCTGAGAGGCTTGATGTTGCCCTGGACACTCATGTCGCCCAGCACCAGCATTGCGGGCCCGGCGGGGGCCTTCCGCATTGCAGAGTAGCAGGCAATGAAGAACGCAACGCCAATGTCTGCCTCGACATGATTCGACAGAAGGTCGATCACTTCCACGTGCAGATCCGACGTGTCGAGATCTCGTGCAATGCCCATGTCGCTCTTCTTCGCCTGCACGTAGCTGAATGCCCGCTGGACCGACTCCTTCATCGCGCCAGACACACCCCCCGCCATCTTCAGCTTGCCAGTCCCGTTCGACACTGAGACCTCGACCCGGTATAGGCCCACGGTACCATCGGACGTGACGCCGGCCGTGTAGACCGTGCCGGGTGGGAGGGGGTCAGCAGAAATGAGACCACGGCCGCCTTGTTCGGGAACGCCGACGAACCTCTCCTCACCGGTTTCTTGCAGCGTATAACTGAAGGACGTGTGGTAGTACTCAAAGGCGCCCATCTTCTTAAGCTGCTCCTTTACGCGTCGCCGCCCTTCAAGCGCGAACGCGAGGATCTCCGCCAACTCGTCCTGGGTGACAACCCCGTTCGGGAACAGGATCTTCATCAAGCCGGAAACGGTTTTGCGTACCGCCTTGCGGTCGCGTGCGTTGAGATGCGCGCCCATCGAGAAGTGCCGGTCAATGACCTCCGTAAAGTTGTGCTTCCGCATCTCGCGAAGAGCCTCGGCGAGGTAATCGACCACGAATCCGTAATGATCGGTGAAGAGGTCGTTCCGCATTTTGGGAATCTCCCAGCCGGGGAGATAGCAGTGAAGGCGGTCAATGAACGCCATGTCGTCGCGGATCACGTCAGGCATCGGCGCGAACAAATGGCCCGTCTGCACCATGACGTCGATCGGCTGGTTGGTATTCCCGAACAATGCGATGCTCGCTTCGCCTGACGCTGCCTCGTGACCGCGCTGGTAGGTACCGGACTCACAGTAGGTCTTCATGGTCGTGATGACCTCCTTCGGCATCTTCTGGAGGTCGGCTACCTCATCGAACCCAACGAAGTCCCACAGCTGCACCATCCCCTTCTGTCGACCACCCATGTGGCCAAAGAGGTTGGCCACCGTGGTCGGCCCGGTCAGCAATGCCGAATACGGCGAGACCTCCTGGACGACATAGCTCTTGCCTGTTCCGCGCGGGCC